>URJC01000001.1 GCA_900548135.1 uncultured Odoribacter sp.
AAATACAGCCACTGGCAGGTTCTAAGGAAGGAATTTTATTATTGTCTTTAGCGTTCCTGAATGCGGGTGATAGAGTGTTGGTACCCAATCCGGGTTATCCGACTTACTCTTCGGCTTCTTTGCTTGCAGAAGCTGAAATTGTTTCATATGATTTAAAAGAAGAACAAGGGTGGATGCCTGATTTTGAACAACTGGAAAAGATGGATTTATCAGGAATAAAAATGATGTGGACCAATTATCCGAATATGCCGACAGGTGCAAGGGCAAATAAACAGTTGTATGAACGGTTGGTGGAATTTGGTCTGAAACATCAGATTTTGATCTGTAATGATAATCCGTATAGTTTTATTTTAAATGATGAACATTTAAGTATTTTGTCTGTACCTCATGCAAAGGAATGTTGTGTGGAATTGAACTCTTTGAGTAAGGCGCATAATATGTCAGGATGGCGTATTGGAATGATTGCCGGAGATGCTGAAGTGATTGCAAATGTGCTGAAAATAAAGAGCAATATGGATTCGGGAATGTTCAAACCTTTACAAATGGCAGCAGCTGTTGCTTTGGTTCAGGAAAATGAATGGTATGTGCAGTTGAACCAAGAATATAAGAAAAGGCAAAAATTGGCAGGGGATATTTTTGATTTGTTGGATGTGAAATATGACCCGGATAGCAGTGGAATGTTTTTATGGGGACGGATAGGGCAAGCATGGAAAAATGGGGAAAAATTATCGGATTTTGTTTTACAGAAGGCTCATGTATTTATCACACCGGGATTTATTTTTGGAAGTAATGGTGATCAATATGTCCGGATATCACTTTGTGCAAAACAAAGTATATTGACAGAGGCAGCTGTGCGGATTCGGAAGGTATTACACTTGGCACCTTTTGAACATGGTTCTTTTTGTTAGGTTTAAATTTGAATGATAAAGATATGCAGGTTGGAATTATAGGAGTTGGATTAATAGGTGGATCAATGGCTGTAGATTTGAAAAGCCGTGGGTTTGCGGATCGGGTTATCGGTGTTGAAAAAGACACTTTGCACGCTGTAGCAGCAAAAGAATTGGGATTGGTAGATGAGGTGGTGGATTATGAAACATGTGTTGCTTCTAGTGATATTATTGTTGTTGCAGTGCCGGTGAGTGCTGCTATCCGGATGATTCCGGATATTTTAGATAAGGTGGATCATCAGATTGTTACTGATGTTTGTTCGACCAAAGAGAAGATAAATGAAGCGGTTCGTTATCATCCCCATCGGAAGAATTTTGTTGCAGCTCATCCGATGGCTGGTACGGAGTATTCTGGACCTTGGGCAGCTCTGCCAGGTTTATTTGATGGACGTGCAGGCATTATTTGTAATGCTGAAGATTCAGATATCCGGGCAGTAACGGATAAGGCGGGTAATGACTGGGGGGTTCAGATATCCGGGCAGTAGAGTTGATCAAGCAGATGTATGATTGTTTGAATATGAGAATTATTTTCATGCGGGCTGCACATCATGATGTACATACGGCTTATATTTCCCATATCTCTCATATAACCTCTTTTGCGTTGGCGTTGACGGTTCTGGAGAAAGAGAAAAATGAAAAAAATATCTTTGACTTGGCTTCGGGCGGTTTTTCTTCGACGGTGCGTTTGGCAAAAAGTAACGCCGATATGTGGGCTCCTATTTTTTCTCAAAATAAAGAAAATGTATTGACGGTCTTGGATACATATATTGAAAAACTGAATGATTTTAAAAAGTGTATTTCTGAATATGATGAGGAAGGAATAAAAGATTTGATTTATAAAGCCAATAAAATCAAACGGATAATCCGATAAAGGAAAACTAGGATAAAAGATATTTAATAATTTGAACACTAATAATAAAACATATGACAGCTACTAAATTAGATTTAATTGAGACAGAGAAATGGGGATTATTTTCTGATATGACAAAGCCGATTGTAATTGCAGGTCCTTGTAGTGCAGAAAGTGAACAACAATTGTTTGAGACAGCTAAAGCTTTGAAAGCAGCCGGTATAGAAGTGTTGCGGGCAGGAATCTGGAAACCACGTACCCGGCCGAATTGTTTCGAAGGAGTTGGTTCTGAAGGATTACAATGGATGCAACGGGTACAGCGTGAGTTAGGAATGAAAATTTCTACTGAGGTTGCTAATGTTAAACATGTATATGAGGCTTTGAAAACAGGAGTTGATATGTTATGGATCGGAGCCCGAACTTCGGCTAATCCTTTTGCTATGCAAGAGATTGCAGATGCTTTGAAAGGAACAGATATACCTGTGTTGGTAAAAAATCCTGTGAATCCGGATGTAGAGTTGTGGATAGGAGCTTTGGAACGTTTGAATATGGCAGGATTGAAAAAAATCGGAGTCATTCATCGGGGATTTTCCACTTATGGAAAGTCAAAATATCGGAATGTTCCGCAATGGCAGTTACCTATTGAAGTGAAACGTCGGTTTCCGGAGATGTTAATGATTTGTGATCCCAGTCATATTTCTGGAAAACGTGAATACATACAAGAAGTGGCCCAACAGGCGATGGATTTAGGGTTTGACGGGTTGATTGTAGAGTCACATATATGTCCCGAAATAGCATTGAGTGATGCTGCTCAGCAGGTGACTCCGATGTCATTGGCAGAGATCCTGAAAAAACTGGTCATTCGTGACGTTGATTCAGAAAATGTGGAGTATAAAGAGAATATTGATGAATTACGGGCAAAAATTGATATGATTGATAATGATTTACTTGATTTGTTGGCAAACCGAATGAAAGTTTCTGATGAAATAGGGGTATATAAAAAACAGAATAACATTACGATACTACAACCTGGACGATGGGATGAAATCCTGGCAAAAGTATTTGAAAAGGGAAAATTGAAAGGATTGGATAATGAATTTTTGGAAAAAATATTCAAAGCAATTCATCAGGCTTCTATAGATAGACAGACAAAAATTATGAATCAAGAGTAATCTTATACTAAAAATATAAAAGCGTCAGAAAGTATAGATTGAAATATTCCTGACGCTTTTAGTTGTAAAACTTGAATTTTATATGGTAATTCCCAGTCCTATAGTATATAAATGTAAATTAGGTGTATCACTGGATTTGAACATGTTTGTCAATGTATAACTTCCCCATACGTTGACTTGTCTGTAACCCATGCGAACTACTGCATCTGCTTTGAAAGGTACCATATTGAAATTACCTTTCCCTTTCTTTTTATATTTATCATCTTTATCGTCGTGATATACAATCTTTGTTTTAGAATGCATGCGGACACCTCCCATAATTCCTCCGGCTATATACATTCGATGGGTGTTTCTGGCAGGAAATTGAATTTCGGCCAGTAAAGGAATGGTCAGGTATAGATTTTTGAAAGTACTTCTTTTAATACTGGCTATATTGCTATATTCTTCTTTAGGATTGATGATCACCAGTTTCCCCGATATTTTTGCGATCGATACATCGTTATTATTGAACCTTAATCTTTGATATTCAAGTCCCAATCCTGTAACTAAACCGAAATTATTGTGAGGAGTTAAATTAATACAATATTTACATAGGTTGAATTGCATAGAAAATGAATGACTCCAATCAAGGTCTAAATCATTCCAGGCATCTGGTAAATGAGCGTAATTTACAAACCCATACTGAAATCCTGTCCAATGTCCTTTGAATGGAGCATAACGTCCCATAGGTTTATGATCTCCTTTTTTATAGGTACTTTTACCTATTATAAATAGTTCTGATACAGAATTTTCTTTGTTTTCATTTTTGGTATCTCTTAATATTTTTATTTTTGTTGAATCTTTAGATGCTTTGTGGTTGGGAGAAAAGATAATCATTTCTTTTTCTTGTTTTAACGAGTCTTTGGAGGATTGAGCTAAAACACATAAGCTAAGGAATGAACAAAATAGAAGTAAAATTAGTCTCATGATTGATTTTATTATAATTAATTATTATCTGGTTTTACTATATGACGTATAAATAGCTGGCTTTGTTACTCGTTTTTTTCCTTTGTTTTTATTTTTTCAGCTAATATTTTTCCTGCATTAATCACGGAAGAAAATATATTATCAGATAAAAAATGCTTTTCAGAAGATTTCCAGATACAGGCACTTTCAGCCAAATAGATTTCTGATTGTGTTATGTTTAGCTGGTGTTGGCTGTTTGTAGGCAGGGCCAAAGTAACTGTTGGAGCAGAGGCTTGCAGTTGTGTTAAAGGAAAGCTGATTAGATGTATTTTTTCTGGATTTTCTTTTAACAAAAGAACTCTTTTTTTAGGCTTAATCTGCGGATGCTGTTTTGTGGCTTGTATGTTTTGCCTGTTTTTTTCTTTTTGGGATATGGTAATGATGTCAACTGGTGTAGGCATAGGACAATAGAATACTTTGGATATTTGTGTTGTATTGGGGACACGTTGTTTTGACTCTAAATGAATAAATCCCAGCCGCTACAGTCGAAATTTTTAATGATTTGGTTGATAAAATTGTTCGGTGTAATTTTGATTTATATGGATATTTTATTTGAGAATCGGGTTTAAATCTTAAATGTTGATAAAGTGATTTATTATTTTCTAAATCAGTATGTTGTTTTATATATTCAATGTCTGTTTTTGTCAATATATTTTCTGTAGCTGCAATCGCATAATAATCCGGACATGCATGTAATTGATCTTTTCGAAGTAAAGATTTATTTGGATAATTTATTTCCGGTACTTTCAACCGGTTGGTAGGTAGTTCTTCTAATTGTTCAGCTAAATCAGGGTTAAGTAATAGAAAGGCATTTAATTCCCGAAGCTTAACCGGTGACAAATTGCCATCCAGATAATCTATAAAATAACTTTCGTAATTATTCCGGGTTATATTCATGATTTTGCCTTTGTATAATTAATTTGTGTATTTTATTTAAATAATCAAGTTGGGATTTCCGATGAATGTTTTCATAAAACTTCGGGCTCTGAAAATATAGACTTTCACTTGGGTTTCCGATAATGAAGTTATTTCCGCTATCTCTTTGTAAGAATAATTTTCGTAATCCCTGAGTAGGACCACAGTTTTCTGTACAGGAGGAAGTTTTTCCAATGCCATTTCCAGGATTTCATTTAAATCTGAGGATTTTACTTCAGTTAGATAATTTATTGGATTTATATTTTCAATATCTGCATTTTTTTGTTCATGTCTGAAAGTATCTATCATTTTGCGATAGGCTGTTGTAAACAAGAAAGATTTAGCCTTTTCACAGGTTATAACGGATACATTTTCCCATAGTGCGAGAAAACTATCCTGAACAATATCATCTGCTAATGCTTTGTTATGGCATGCTTTTAAAATAAAGCGGTATACTGCATCAGCATGCTTGTCTACACATCCGTTGTATTCTTTTCTTGTCATTGTTTAAATGAGACGGATGAATATAATGAAAAGTTACTTACAAAAAATGAAGTTTTTATTTTTGTTTTCAGTTTAATCTTTGAATGTGATGGAATTGAAAAAAATTTCTTTTTCTTTCAGGATAACATCTTGATGCCGTGTTCGTCCTCCGATAGATATTTGGTAAATATAGTTCTCTCTGAAAATAAATCTTTTAAAATAAGTCATTTCATATTTATCTTTGAGTATTGTGTATTCAATTTCTTTGATGAGCATATTCTCATAAGGGACTGTTATTTCTTGTTTTAATTTTCCTTTTTCAGATGTCAGTGAACCACTTTTTAGTTCTTCATAGATCGCTTGAACTGTTTCTCCTGTTAAAGTAATTTTTTTTGATGACATATCAGAACATACTACTCCTGCGACACAAGTTAAATCTTTTGTCTGATAGATTGTTGAAGGGATTCCATTCACTATTTTCTTTAGCTTTTGCGGATGATTGGGAAGTAAAAAAGAAATTTTTTCCTGGGTATTGATCCGTTCCCAGCCTGGCGCTGAAGCAGCTAATCCCAGTGTTATAAGTAAGATTTTAAATAATAGCATGCTATAAGATATTAAGTTACGCAATAATGTATATTTTTGCTATAAAAATACAGGATTTGTAGTAAAGAGAGAAACTATAAAACATAAAAATAGTTATTATGAAGATTGCAGGAATAGAGGTGGGTGAACATCCGTTGATTTTGGCCCCTATGGAAGATGTGACAAATCCTCCTTTTCGTCAGTTTTGTAAGAAATATGGAGCTGATTGGTTGTATTCTGAATTTGTTTCGGCAGATGCATTGGTCCGTTCGGTAAATAAGTCTTTAAAGAAACTGACTATAGATGAAAGGGAACGTCCTGTTACAATTCAGATTTACGGCCGTTTTATAGATTCAATGGTAGAGGCTGCCAGGATTGTGGAAGAAGTAAAACCGGATTTTATTGATATCAATTTTGGATGTCCGGTAAAACGGGTGGCTCAGAAAGGCGCAGGTGCAGGTCTTTTACGGGATATTCCTTTTATGATTGAAATGGCAAAGGAAGTAGTAAGAGCTGTGAAAATTCCTGTAACTGCCAAGACACGTTTAGGGTGGGATAATGAGCATATTATAATAGAAGATATAGCAGAACAACTTCAGGATGTCGGGATTCAGGCCCTTGCTATACATGGACGTACCCGGGCACAAATGTATTCAGGAGAAGCGGATTGGGAGCCTATTGCCAGGGTAAAAAGTAATCCCAGAATAAAAATACCAATATTGGGAAATGGAGATATCATTTCTCCTGAAAGGGCTAAGGAAGCATTTGATAAGTATGGTGTTGATGGTGTGATGATCGGGAGGGCAACAATCGGGCATCCCTGGATTTTTCGTCAGATTAAACATTATTTTGGAACGGGCGAATTATTACCCGATTTGTCGGTTTCAGAACAGCTTGAGATCCTAAAGGAACAGATTTTACTTTCGGTTAAGTGGATTGATGAAGTGAGAGGATTGTTGCATATGCGGAGGCATATGGCTGTTATGTTTAAAGGTTTGTCCCATTTCCGGGATTTACGTATTCGGATGTTGCAGGCATCTTCAGTAGAAGAATTATGGCATGTTTTTGATGAAATAGAAAAGAAATATTCTGATTGTTAGTCAGATAAGATATTTCTGGTGTGTTGGGTTAAAATTAGCCGATTGATATAATTCCAGGAGTTCCCTACTATTTACTCTATATTTACGGCTTTTATTTCATTCCAGGGGATATATACTGGAATTTCATTTCCAAATATGATGATTCCACTATTTTCATGGTTTACATCCGGAGCGTCACCCAGACTTAGTTGGCTACCATTTTTTAAAGTAATAAATGAATATTTGTAATTTTTGGGCTCTATAGACCGGATGTATTTGAAGGGAATCTGATAGGTTATATTGTTGTTTTTCCCATCGAGTACTTCAAAATTCATGTTTTCATCTAAATCATACGCTAAACTTCCACTTATTTTTTCATTGTTTCGGGTGATAACTTCCCCTTTTATGGTTTCAGGGGCAGCAAAATCGTCGTAAGATAATAGGGTTAATTCAGATAGGGGGATCATTTCCAGCTCATTGAAACGATTAATGGTGACGGTTACAAGTCCTGTATTCGGCATATTGATCATTACGTTTTCCATCGGTTCCAGCACGCTTGTATTAGGGAAAAAAGCTTTGGGATTATGTTCTAAAGCATATATTCCTTTATAATGATTTCCTTGTGTTCCTTTCCAACGCACTATTTTTTTCATTTTTTGTAGGGTGTTGTTGATGTTATTATTCTTTTCAATGCTTTTTTGGGAATTATAGTTCCAGTTGATTAATCCCTTGTAAATTCCTTGCGAGCTTTTCACAATTCCGGCGACCTGATTTAGGTGAGGGGCGACAGCATTGCTGTCAGCACTCATAAAATGGATTTCGCTGATATGGTCCCATTTTATAGAGACAGTTTCAACTGGTGTTGTCACTTGTATATTGGTTCTTATATCCTTTGAATTTCCTTTTATTAAAGTAAATTCATAACCGTTTTTCAATTGTAGAAGTACTTCTTTTTCATCAGTAGGTCGTATGCTTTTTATATTACCGAACCGACAGGAAAAAATATGTCTCGGTGGTGTTGAGAGTATTTGTGTACCATTGTTGAAAAACACTTCGTCGCTATCACTAAAAAAGGAGGAATAAGGATTTTGTGGTTTTGAAGCTTCAAAGAAATCTATCCAATAATTTTTAATACCTCCCCAAGAGATGAATCCTCTGTATATTTGATTATCAACAGTAGCAACTTCGCCAAATAGACGAAAAGGGGCATCTGTATATTGGGCGAAACTACAACTGAATATCAAGATAAAAGGAATAGAGAGGAAAATGGTTTTCATAATACTGTTCTTTAATTTTTAATAAGACGGTTGGAACAGATGAATAGTTACAAGTGTAAAAAAATAAATGCCCTCAAATCATTTGAAGGCATTCATTAGTTTCTATGGAGAAGAATTATTTAATAAATTTGATAGTCAAAGGATAAGACCAAAGTTCACCATTATTAGCTTTAATACTTCCCATTATGATGAAAACAAGATAGCAGATGCCCAATGCTGCTAAAACAATGGTACCAATAAGGATAAAAGTTAGTAAGAATCCAATAATTCCATAAATTAAAGCAGAGAGGAACCAGTTTATAACGATTTTACCATTTTCGTCAATAAATTTTGAAGAATCTTTCTTAATCAGCCATAATACCAGAGGGATGATGATACTGACTAATTGTGAAAGATGAATAAACATTGCATATTGCTTTTCGTTTATTTTTATAACGCCATCTCCTTGTGTTTGTTGTTGTTCGGTTGTTTCCATTTTACAATTTATTTATAAGGTTTTTAATGCTTTTTCCATTCGTTTGATGGTTTCTTCTTTGCCAATAATTTCTATCACATCAAACATATGAGGTCCCTTGGCTGCTCCGACAATCGCTACGCGGAAAGGATTCATGACTTTACCAAAGCCCAGTTGTTTTTCAGTGATCCAGGTTGAAATTACTTTTTCGGTATTTGCAAAAGAATAATCATCTATTGATTTTAATATTTCCAGTAATTCCTTCATCAAAGCCGGAGTATCTTCTTTCCAATATTTTTTGCTGTCTTTTTCGTTAAATTCTTCCGGGGCAATAAAGAAAAAACGGCAATCCTGATATAGTTCTGCTACAAAATTGTAGCGTTCTTTCATCAGTCCACAGATTTTTTCAACTTTAGGTTTATTAAATTCCAATTGCTCTTTTACTAACAATTCTCCGACAAGTTCAGCTAGTTCCGTGTTTGATTTGGCAATCAAATATTTATGATTAAACCATTTTGTTTTTTCAGGATCAAATTTAGCTCCGGATTTTTTTACTCTGTCCAGGGTAAAAGCGTCACAAAGTTCCTGCATACTGAAAATTTCCTGATCTGTGCCCGGATTCCAACCGAGTAGGGCTAACATATTGATGAAAGCTTCCGGAAAATAACCATCTTCTTTGTACCCATGCCATTTTTCACCTGTAACAGGGTCTGTAAATTCCATCGGAAAAACAGGGAAGCCCATTTTATTACCATCCCGTTTACTTAATTTTCCATTCCCTACAGGTTTGAGAATCAGCGGAAGGTGAGCAAATTCAGGCATGCTGCTCTCCCATCCGAAGGCTTTGTAGAGTAAAACATGTAAAGGTAAAGAAGGTAACCATTCTTCGCCCCGGATCACATGGGTGATTTTCATTAAATGGTCATCCACAATATTAGCCAGGTGATAAGTAGGCATACCATCTGATTTGTAAAGCACTTTATCATCTAGTAAAGAACTGTTGAAGTGGACTTCTCCGCGAATAATATCCTGTAAGATCAGTTCTTCATTTTCAGGCATTTTGAAACGAATAACATAGTGGATACCACTTTCAAGAAGTTGCTGGAGTTCTTCCGGCTTCATATTTAATGAAGTCTTTAATCGGCTTCTGCTTTTAGCATTATATATGAATGTTTCTCCCCTCTTTTCGCACTCTTTACGCAGGGTATCCAATTCTTCTGCTGTATCGAATGAATAATAGGCATTTCCGGATTCAACCAGTTGCAGTGCATATTGCCTGTAAATTTCTTTTCTTTCGCTTTGACGGTAAGGTCCATACTCTCCTCCGGCACCTACACCTTCATCTACAGTTAAACCGCACCATTTTAAAGATTCTATGATATATTCTTCTGCTCCAGCTACATATCTGGTTTGGTCCGTATCTTCTATCCGTAAAAGAAAATCTCCTCCATAATGGCGGGCAAACAAGTAGTTAAAAAGTGCTGTTCTGACTCCACCCAAATGAAGGGCACCTGTGGGACTAGGAGCAAATCTCACTCTGACTTTTCTTTCCATTGGTTTTATTTTTTATTTATTATTGTTCTTGTGTCTTATTCAAAATATCCTGAAACAGATTTTTGACATATTCAATCCCTTTTCGGATGGCTGTGTCTTTGGAAGTAATATTACTCAAAATGGGTTCTGCATGATTAAGAGGATTATTCGGATCATCAGTTAAGAGGTAAACTGTATATTTACCGTTTTTCCCATTTTTACTTTTACTAACCAAGCCTAACCACACATCTATAGCCCGGTTATTGACATAAATTGTACGTTTTACTTTGTACATTACTTATAGTTTTGATCGTTTTTCCGGAAATTCAGCAATGTAACGATGACGACTAAACAAGTCATTGCTGCTACATTAATATATACAGGAGTCCTGTCGGTTGTACTATACAGCGTAATTGCACTTGAAATCATGATTAGGAAAGCTGTCAATATGACTAATAACCGAATGATTTTCATTTTTTAATTTATTTTTATAACTTGATTCTTATTATTGCGTATCTATAAATTGAGTTTATACGAATTATGAATCGTGACTTCGCCTGATTTTTCTTTGCTCCCGGTTGGCCTTGGATTATAGATTTAAACTGTTTTTTACCGGATTGGCATAAATTGCCAGATAAATATTGTTCAACATAGAAATATTTCCTTCTAACTTGTCCATTTTTTGTGTCATGACACGGATGAAGTTTTCTTTTTCTTCGGGAGTATAATGAGCGGAAAATTTATTTACAGAGTGGAGCAAATCATAGGCTATATAATTATTTGGCCACAATTTAAAATTTTTGTGTATTTTGGCGTCAATGATAGCTGCCAAAGCATCAATACGGTCTCCATTGCTGGGAAGGTTGTCGAGTTTATCTAATTCTTCGTCAGTTAGCTGTTCGATGTGAAAATGTACACGTCCTTTGTAATCGCTTAATCCGGTAAGCATACTATTCATATCAGCTTGCGGAGTTTTTATGTATTCACCAAGGGTACGGGTATATAATTCCTGAGTTTTTAAGGCATCGCATGGTTCCCATTCATAAGAAATGGCTAATGGCATGATATGTAGTTCTTTAAAATTTTCTGAGAAATTTGAAGGCCCACTCATCTTTAACATTTTTAATAAGCTGGGTTGAGTACGGTCGTCTCCGTTTTTGGTTCTGCCTTCCCGTTCTGCAATCCAGACAGAATCTTCATTTTCCTGAATAACTTCCCGAATGTATTTAGAACGAACAGCTGAGCTGGATAACATTTCTCTTACTGTTATATCCCGTTCAATAACAAAACAGGAATCCAGCTTAACTAAATCTGTTATCCATTCATTGATAAGTAAATTACTACCTATTGCAGCACGGGTATATTTATTGCCATGTGCTCTTAAGAGTACGTTAAGAATTGCCGAATCTAGTATTATATCCCGGTGGTTGGACATAAAAATATAAGATAGATCTTTATCAACCAGGTGCATACCTGTTATAGTAACTCCTTCCGTAGTTGTGTTGATCAGAGATTGTATTGCAGGTCCGAAAAAACGTTGTTGAAATTCACTTCTGCTCCGGATTCCTTTCAACGCATTCTGAATGGAGTCTATATCCATTTGGGTTAAATTGGAAAATAAAGTCAGAAATTCCTGTGATTGGCACAAACGATCCCTTGCTGCTTCTATTTCATTTCCACAATAAGGTCTGATGTCGTCATATTCAGAATCCGATGTCATATTATTGATTTAAATTTGATTGCTAATTATCACACGTTGTATGAAACTCATTCATTCATTTTGACTACAAAGATAAAACTAAAAGCTAAAAGCTGAAAGCTAAAGCTTAAAAGTTCAGGCAAAATGCTTGTAATCTTGTCTAAGATGTACGTCCAGGATAGTTTTGAAGTGCTTTTGCGAGAATTTCCATCGCTTTTGCCAGGTCATCAATTTTTAAAACATAAGCAATTCTCACTTCGTCTTTTCCTAATCCCGGCGTATGATAAAACCCGGTTGCAGGCGCTAACATAACCGTTCTTCCTTTATAATTGAAATCTTCCAGCATCCATTGAGAGAATTTTTCTGCGTCGTCAACTGGTAATTTGACTATGGAATAAAAGGCTCCTTGGGGCTTGGGACAATATACACCAGGCATTTGATTTAAGGTTCTTACCATAAAATCCCGACGTTTGATATATTCATTATACACTTTTTGAAAATATTCCTCTGTTGTATCCAGCGAAGCTTCTGCTGCGATTTGTCCTAATGCGGGAGGGCATAATCGTGCCATTCCAAATTTCAGAGATGCAGTCAGTATTTCCTGATTCCGGCTAATCAGTGCTCCGACGCGGATACCGCATTCACTATATCGTTTGGACATGGAATCGAAAAGGATGGTGTTTTGTTCGATGCCCTGAAGATTCATTACAGAATAGTGTCGGACTCCGTCATAACAATATCTTCGGTAAACTTCGTCCGAATATAAATACAAGTCATATTTTTTAACAATATTTGCCAGACTTTCGAGTTCTTGTTGAGAATATAAATATCCTGTAGGATTATTGGGGTTGATGATTACGATTCCTTTTGTACGGGAAGTAATTTGTTTTTCAAATTCACTGATCGGGGGTAAAGCAAAATTTTCTTCTATTTTGGCTGTAACTGTTTTGATTTTAGCTCCTGCCATGACTGCAAAAGCAGCATAATTTGCATAAAAAGGTTCCGGAATAATGATTTCATCCCCTTCATTGAGGGTACTCATAAAAGCGAAAAGAATAGCCTCTGAACCTCCTGTTGTAATTAGAATATTCTCTTTAGTAATCGGGATATTTAACTTTTGATAGTATTGGGCTAATTTGGTCCGTAAAGGAAGATTGCCTGCTGAGGGAGTATATTCAATAACCGGAAATTGTAAATGCCGGATTACTTCAAGGGCAATTTCGGGAGTAGGAATATCTGGTTGACCGATATTCAGATGATATACATGGATACCTTTTGCTTTGGCCTGATCTGCATAAGGAACCAATTTCCGGATTGGAGAAGCAGGGACGGATTTTCCTTTTTCAGAGATTTGTAGCATGGTGTTATCGATTTGAAGGTTTTATAAACAGTCCTTCAATATACGATATTTTTCACAAACCTGCAATCGTTTTCATTTTTTCAATATTCAGTAGTTTTATTTTACGTCCTTTGGCTTCAACAAGTCCTTCTGCTTTGTAATCGGAGAGTAGACGAATAACAGTTTCCGTGGCTGTTCCGACAAAATTACCCAGGTTTTCCCGGGTAATATTTAGTTTGAGTGTTCCGTCATTTTCCATACCAAATTCTTTGGCTAACAGGAGTAAACTTTCTGCTAATCTTTCTTTTACGGATTTTTGTGCAATATCCCGGATGTATCGGTTAGCGTCCCCTAGTTCTTTGCAGGCAATCTGCACCATATCGTAAGCAAAACCAGAGTTACTTTTTATCAGGTCCAGGAGGATTTGGTCAGGGATATAACAAAGAATGGTATCCGAAAGTGTTTCAATAGAAGTACAAGCTGGTTCGTGCCGGATAACAGAACGAAAACCAAAAATATCCCCCTCCTGATCAAATTTAATAATTTGTTCTTTACCTTCATTACCGGTTTGATAAATTTTGATAATACCCTGATAGACAAAATAACAACCTTTTATTCTGGCACCTTCGGTATAAATAATTTCTCCTTTTTTATAGAAACGGATCGCATCAGGAGTAAGAAGACTTCTGAGTTCTGGATCAGTAAGGTTGGAGAATGTACCTTTCAGCTTTTTATAACACGATTCAAGGTCGGGTAAGGTCCTGTTAAGGTCCATATGTTCTTCTTTCTTCATGCTGATTTAAAATGTTTTAGCTTTTTGTAATTCGGTGTCGGTACATTTGTCCGTTTGATTGGTTATGTAATAGATAGATTGGATGATACCTTGTTCATCATAGCCACATGTAGCATATAGCTGATGCTGGGTTCCATGTTCGATAAATTGATCAGGGATACCTAGACGTATTAAATGCGCATTGTAATGATGATCTGCCATAAACTCCGTAACAGCACTTCCTAAACCTCCTTTAATAGTTCCGTCTTCTAGTGTGATAATCTTTGAAAATTTGTGGAAGATACTGTGAAGAAGATCTTCATCCAGTGGTTTTAAAAAACGCATATCATAAAGAGCGATGGATAGGTTTTCCAGTTTGTTGATAGCATTCTTTGCCACATTGCCAATAGCTCCGATTGAAATAATTGCGACCTCTTCTCCCTCAATTAGACACCTACCTTTTCCAATTTCCAGTTGTTGAAAGGGAGTATGCCAGTCTTGCAGAACCCCCCTGCCCCGGGGATAACGGATTGAAAACGGCCCTTGATCAGGTAATTGAGCTGTATACATCATATTGCGTAGTTCTTCTTCATCCAGTGGGGCTGCTATGGTTAAATTTGGAATACATCTGAAGAAAGCCAGATCGTAGGCTCCATGATGTGTTGCTCCGTCAGAACCGACAAAACCGGCCCGGTCAAGACAAAAAATGACATTCAGGTTTTGGAGTGCTACGTCATGTATGACTTGATCATAAGCTCTTTGCATGAAAGAAGAATAAATATTGCAAAAGGGGACATAGCCTTTGGCAGCCAGACCTGCAGAAAAAGTAACAGCATGCTGTTCTGCTATGCCTACATCAAAACAACGATCAGGCATTTCATGCATCATGATGTTTAATGAGCAGCCGGTTGGCATAGCAGGGGTGATTCCAACAATCTTAGAATTGATCTTTGCAAGTTCTGTAATTGTATTTCCGAATACATCCTGAAATTTGGCCGGAAGGTTACTGTCTGTCTCTTTGATCCGTTCTCCGGTGACCTTATTAAACTTACCTGGGGCGTGCCAGATTGTTTGGTTGGTCTCAGCTTCTTTAAATCCTTTTCCTTTTACAGTAATACAATGAAGTACTTTGGGACCATGGATATGTTTAAGGTCCCGGAGTACTTTAATAAGGTGGTTGATATCGTGTCCGTCAACTGGTCCGAAATAGCGTAATCCCATTGCTTCAAAAAGATTACTTCGTTTGAGAAGCATAGACTTGATACTATTGTCAATGTTCTGGATGAAATTTCGCATACCCGGACTGATGCGGTTTAGTTTACCAAGAACGTTCCAAACGTCTTGTTTGACTTTATTATAACCTTTTGAGGTGGTAATATCTAGCAAGTACTCATTTAATCCCCCTACATTGGGGTCTATGGCCATATTATTGTCATTTAAAATGACCAATAGGTTTGAGTCATATACACCGGCATTGTTTAATGCTTCGAAAGCCATTCCTCCTGTCATAGACCCATCACCAATAACTGCTACGCTTTGCCGTTCATTTTCTCCGTTCATTTTGGCTGCAATAGCCATCCCCAAGGCTGCGGATATAGAGGTGGAAGAATGGCCTGTCCCAAATGAATCATATTCACTCTCTGACATTTTAGGGAAACCGCTAATTCCACCATAGAGCCGTTTGGTCTTAAACAAGTCTTTACGTCCGGTGAGTATTTTATGGGCATAAGACTGATGTCCTACGTCCCAGATCAGATTGTCGTAGGGGGTATTGAGGACATAATGAAGGGCAACTGTCAATTCTACTACTCCCAGGCTGGAACCCAGATGGCCAGGATTTTCAGCGCAGTCATCTATGATTTTTTGCCGGATTTCCTGACACAATAATATGAGTGAATCTTCCGGTACTTTTTTTAAATCCTCTGGTGAATTTATGCTATCGAGAATGTTCATTAATAAACAAGGGTTCCGATTTTTTCTCCTTCCATTAATTTTTTCAGATTACCTTCTATGTCCATATTGAATACCACAATGGGAAGGTTATTCTCCTTACACATCGTGGTGGCAGTCAAGTCCATTATTTTTAGGCCTTTGTTGTAGATTTCGTCATAAGTAATCTGCTCAAATTTTATAGCAGTAGGATCTTTTTCCGGATCTGCCGTATAAATTCCATCTACACGTGTTCCCTTAAACATGGCATCAGCCTCTATTTCAATTGCTCTAAGGCTGCTGCCGGTATCTGTCGTGAAATATGGATTTCCTGTTCCTGCACTAAATATAGTTACATATCCTTGTTGCAAATACTCCACTGCTTTGGTTTTGGAATAGAATTCTCCAATTGGTTCCATCCGGATAGCTGTCAGTACTTTGTTTTTACAATTTTCGTTATCTAGGGCTGAACTAAGAGCTAAACTATTGATGACTGTAGCAAGCATTCCCATGCTATCTCCTTTTACGCGGTCAAATCCCTTTGTACTACCACTTAAGCCCCGAAAAATATTACCTCCTCCGATGACAATTCCAATTTGAATTCCCATTTCTGCAATCTCTTTTATTTGGCGTGCATAGCTCTCTACACAGGTCACATCAATCCCATATTTCTGATTTCCCATTAAGGATTCCCCGCTTAGTTTTAAGAGTATTCTGTTGTATTTCATCACTTTGTTAGTTATATTGTAAAACAAAATTATTTTATTTCAGTATAAATTATTTAAAACGTAAAAAAATCGTCTTGGTTATAAAAAAAGTAGAACAAAGCTAATTAATTTTGTCTTATTCTAAAATGAAATTCTATGAATAAAACTGTAAATTACCGTTTAACTATTGTTGTCCCTGTTTATAATGAGGAAGGTAATATATTGAGATTGGAGAAGGAGTTAGGAGATTTTTTGGGAAAGGCGAAAGTGCCTTCATGTGTATTGTTTGTGAATGATGGCTCACAAGATAATAGTGAGAGATTATTGAAGGAAGTCTGCGTACGTCATGCAGACTTTTATTATCTCGGGTTGGCCAGAAACGGTGGATTGAGTGCAGCTATGAAAGCAGGTATTGATAATAGTGATTCGGAATTTGTAGGATATATTGATGCGGATTTACAAACTACTCCGGAGGACTTTAATAGCTTGCTGGATTATATTGAAGATTATGAGATGGTTATGGGAATACGTACAGGACGGAAAGATAGTTTTGTGAAAAATATGTCTTCCAAAATTGCCAATGGATTCCGGCGTTCTATGACTCATGATGGAGTAGAGGATACTGGTTGTCCTTTAAAAATATTGCGGACTGATTATGCGAAACGGATTCCTTTTTTTACAGGCATGCACCGTTTTTTACCAGCTTTGATCCAGTTACAGAATGGCAAAGTGAAACAAATTCCGGTCCGTCACTTTCCTAGGCTAGCCGGAAAATCTAAATATAATTTGAGAAATCGTCTCGTTGGACCATTTAAAGATTGTTTTGCCTATCGTTGGATGAAAAAAAGATATATAAATTATCAGGTGGCAGAAACCAATATCATGGAATAAAATTAATGCGTGAATAGTTGTTGATATTTATGTAAAATATCCTAAACAACTATGGGGCCTGCCTTTTCTTTTTTACTTTTATACATGATCCAGATGTTTCGGAAATAGACAATCAAACCTGTTGATTGGCCTAAAATAATTACAGGATCCTGTCGGAAAACAGCGTAGCTGACAATGATGCATGAGCCTAGTAAGCTAATAATCCAAAAACCAAGCGGAAGTACGGATTCATGACGTTTGCGGGAATATATCCATTGATAGACGAAACGTAAAGTGAAAATTATTTGTCCAAGTGAGCCCCAGATTAATAAGCCTAAAGGAATGTCTTCATTAAAGAAAAACTTATCAATAAATTCTGTGACTTCAGAAAGCATATAACCAAGAGCCAGAAATGGAGTGGCAATCAAAAAATAACGGATAGGACGGGGAATCTTTTCCCAACTGTGTTTTATATCTAAATTCCAAATATAGATATAGTAGGAAATCAACTGGCCAAGAATGATTGCGAAATCATCTCGAAGCCAGCCATAGAAAAAAAGTAAGTATGAACCTAACAGACTTAGTAACCAAAAGATAGAGGGAGAGACTACTTGTTTGGCTTTTTCAGAAAGTATCCATTGAAATAGTAAACGTGCTGAAAAGCAAATTTGTGCCAGATAACCGATGATATATATCATTTCATGTTTAATTTATTTAGAATATAATAATACTGTAATTTCCAACTATATATGATTTTCTGTTCATTAGGATATTATTTAAATTGCTATTTCTTATTTTATCTTTATTCTTGACAAATAGTATAAATTTTTGTTTGTCTAAAAGTGAATTTAGATGCGGTATATCTATCTTATGAATTTCCTGTTTCAGATAAACATCTATATTTTCACCACTTCGGAATTGAAAATAGTAGTAATTTTCTATTCCATTTTCGCAAGCAATTGTTGCTGCTTTTTGGCATATTTTGCGGAGACCAAGGTACTGATTTAGTCCGGAAATGGCAAGTGATCCGATGAGAATAGTGAGAAGAATGCCTGTACTGAGGCTGTTCATGGCCCTAATCAGTCTTTTTTGCCATAAATTGTATAAGGTATAAATGGAAAATGAAGTTAAAATTAAGGTTGTAATAAAGAAGATTGTATTTTGGGGAATGGGGACCGGGGTATAGCTGGAAACGATCCAAATACAAGGTAAAACCAGGGTGAGTATTAAGGCGGGTATCGCGATGCTGATATTGATAAATTTTTTATTTAATTCAGGAAGGAGTATAAATGTCAGGTAGGTAGTGAATGGATATATAGGTAACAGATAAATATCCAACTTTGCGCTGAATGCAGATAGAGTTACGAAAGTTATTGCAATGATCGTGAGGAAAAATTTTTTTAGATCGGTATTTATGAGTTGTTTTTTGACTCCTGTTATGATGATGAGGAGGTAGAATAAGGTCCAGGGGGCCAACATGTAGCTGATGGTTTTCAGATAATACCACCAGGGAGCTTTATGGTCAAATGCATCGACGGCCCTGTGTATTGTTTGATGAAAGAGGAGGTTGTATAAATAGGATTTTCCTCCTTCTGAATAAACTGCTGTAAACCAGATAATGCATAGACCAAGAAATATACTCCATTGCTTCCAGCCCAGATATCGGTTTATTTTACTAATTTGTTTTTTGATGATAAGAAAACTAACAATAGAAATTAGAGGAACTAGTAGGCCTGCCGGTCCTTTTGAAAAGACAGCTAAGAATATAAATACCGGTAATTTCAGGGGGTCCTTTTTAGTATATATACCTGAATATATTTTGTAGAAAGTATAAAGAGCCAGAGTAATAAACATACACATTAGCATATCCATTCGGAGTACAATGGCTGAACCAACGAAAAGTCCTGTTGTCATTAGAGTAATTCCTGCGCTATTGAGGTATGCTGGGAGTAGAGTTGGTTTTACCCAGGTATCCATGATTTTGACAATAACAAGGGCGGGAATTAAAGAAAAAAGCCCTAAAAAAAGCATATAATGGTCACCAAAAAGCCATTTGCCTAGCATAATGATCCAGAAGTACAATGGGGGTTTGTCTGCATATATTGTATTATGGTTCCAGAAAGTAAAGAAATGCCCGTTCCGGATTGCTTCATCAGCAATGCTTAGATACTTCAGTTCATTATTGGGAGTAAAGTCCCGCCAAATCAACAGGGGTATAAAACAAAGGAATATGAAAATATAACTTGATTTTTTCATAAGTTAAAGTTTATCCAAGCAGTTTTTATCATAGATTCTAATATTTTGTTGGGAAATTTAATCTATTCATAGTAAATTGGTTGCCTGTTTACATCATGCCTCTTTCCTCTGGATAGAAGAACAGAATGAGGTTACAATTTTTTTATTTAACGTGATAATTATTTTAAAGTTTTGACTATGAATCAAAAAAAAGGCCATATTCTTTTTCTTATTGTCATATGTTATTTCTCGTTTTTTATTAATAATCAGTTGATTTTTGCAGATATTATGGAGTCGAGAAACTTAGTTACTGCCCGTGAGATTACAGAAGAAGGTAATTGGCTGGTTCCGACGATGAATGGAGAACTACGATTGGAAAAGCCGCCTTTACCCACTTGGGTGGCTGCTTGTATTGAGCTTATTTCTCCGGATAATCTTCCTTTACAGAGAGCAGCTGCCGGAGTGATGGCCACTCTGCTGGTATTTTTCCTTTATGCTTTTGCGAGCCGTCAAACTTCAAATCCTTTATTCTGATTAATCAGTGCAGTTTCTTTGTGTACCTCATTTAATATTATTCTGATGGGGCGGACGGCTACGTGGGATATTTATTGCCATAGTTTTATGTTGGGGGCTATTTATTTTTTATTTAGTGCTGGCGGAAAGACTGGAAAATGCTGGAAAGAATTTATATGGGCTGGAGTCTTTATGGGCTTGTCTTTTTTAGGTAAGGGGCCGGTTTCATTTTATGCTTTATTGTTGCCTTTTTTGATGGCGTGGGGGATTGTTTACCGGCCTTCATTCCGGGGAAAAGTTTTTCCTCTTTTAAGTATGATTGGAATTTGCTTGTTGATCAGTTTATGGTGGCCTTTTTTGCTTTTTCTGACTCATAAAGACATGTTATTATCCGTTTGGAATAAAGAGTCCTCGGCATGGTTGGAGCATAGCGTACGTCCCTGGTATTACTATTGGAAATTTTTTACAGAAAGCGGGGTGTGGTCTTTATTCCTGGTAACTGCTTTAATATGGCCTTATTGGAAGAAACGTATTCGTTTCCGCAAGGAATATTTGTTTGCTGTATGCTGGGTTTTTATGGTTTTGATTTGTTTGTCCTTGTTACCGGAAAAGAAAACCCGTTATTTATTGCCGATTCTGATTCCTTCGGCTTTGGTTATTGCTCACTTTTTTATGTATTGCCGGCAATGTGTAGAGAATAGAAGATTTTTAGGAATGGATAAGCTGTTTTGGCGGATGAATACTCTTTTAATTGCAGGGATTGTAGGACTTTTACCTGTTGGAATTTATTTTTTCTTTTATGTTGCCGAAGGAATGAGCTTGGGGTTCTTTATTTTTCTGATTTTTATGTTAGAAGGAATTGCTGTGTATTTGTTCTATACAGCTTTGAAGAATAAAATATTAGGTTACTTAGGTGGTATATTAGGACTGTTTTTGAGTGTAGAGATTTTTATTTTGCCGGCCATTGTGGGCTTGTTTACGAATCCTGCTGTAAATAGTATCAGTGCTGTCAGGGATTTGCCTGAAATTAATCAACTTGCCTTTTATTATCCTTGTGATGAAGGATTGCGTATCGAATTAGTTTATGAGGCAAGACGGAAAATATTACCTTATTGTTTTCAGGAAAATGCGGATTTACCTCAGTTACCGTTTATATTGATTTCTCAGAAAACTGCTGAAGAAGTTTTACCGCCAAATTTGCTTGAGCATGTTGAACTTCAATTTATTGATGAATTTGATGATAATAAGCGTCCGGTTGATTCTGGTTTTCATTCAACGATGTTTGTACGTAAGGCAACTTTAGTTAAGGCTAAATAAAACCGGAAAACAGTATAATAAAAAACAGAATCATGTAAAAGTGATTCTGTTTTTTATATTTACTGATGAAAAAGGGGGATTAGTCGTTCAGCGTAAAACGAATAAATCCGGTAACAGTCAAATCTTTATCTTTACTTGACAAATAAGCTTTTACAGTCTGTTTACCATCTTTCACAAAAGCCTGATTCAACAGGGTTGATTCCTGATAAAATTTGTTCAGACGTCCTTCGGCAATTTTGTCCAGCATATTTTCAGGTTTTCCTTCTTCACGTGCTTTGTCCCGGCCGATTTCCAATTCATGAGCAATAACCTCCTGAGGAACATCGTTTTTATCAACAGCAATCGGAGCCATAGCAGCAGCCTGCATTGCAATGTCTTTTTTCACTTGGTTATCAGCTTCTTTATTAAATCCGATGACAGTAGCTAATTTATTTCCCGGGTGGATATAAGCGATAGTAGCTTCTGCCTCAATTTTACCATAATAGGCTAATTCCAGTTTTTCACCGATAACACCTGTTTGTTCTGAAATTTGGTCAGCAATAGAACGGCCGTTGATTTGTAATGCCAAAAGAGCATCTTTGTCGGCTGGCATATTTGCAAATGCACAATCTAAAATTTGTTGCGTAAAATGGATGAAATTATCATTTTTGGCTACGAAATCAGTTTCGCAGTTCAAGCTAACCATTACCCCTTTTTTACCTTCTGCATGAGCTAGTACACAGCCTTCTTTCGCTTCACGGTCAGCACGTTTGCTGGCTACGATAAGGCCACGTTTACGGATGATATCAACGGCTTTGTCAAAATCTCCTTCAGCTTCCTGAAGAGCTTTTTTGCAGTCCATCATTCCTGCATTAGTTGCGTGGCGCAACTTCATTACATCAGCTGCTTTTATTTCCATGTGTCTAATTTTAAATTTTGAATTTTAGATTTTAGATTAACAATCTAAAATCTAAAATTAAGTTATTGTTCTTCAGTTGTTTCTTCTGTAGCAACTTCAACTTCTCCTTCAGTTGTTTTTTCAGCTTTTTTAGCTACTGGCTTTTTTTCAGTGCTTTCTTTGTCTTTTTCAGCTTTACGTTCTGTAAGACCTTCTTTAATAGCGTCAGCCACTTTATCTATCACTAAACTGATTGAAGTAGAAGCATCGTCGTTACACGGGATAACGAAGTCGATACAACTCGGATCAGAATTCGTATCGACCATTGCAAATACTGGAATACCAAGACTTTTAGCTTCTTTCACTGCAATGTATTCCTTCATTACGTCCACAACGAAAAGAGCTGCCGGCAGACGGGTCAGATCAGCAATACTTCCTAAGTTCTTATCCAATTTAGCCCGCTGACGGGAAATCTGAAGTTTTTCCCGTTTTGAAAGGTGGTCAAAAGTTCCATCTTTCTCCATCTTATCGATGGTGGTCATTTTCTTCACTGCCTTACGGATTGTCGGGAAATTGGTCAACATACCACCCGGCCATCTTTCAGTTACATAAGGCATATTAATATTAGAAATTTTCTCAGCAACAATGTCCTTAGCCTGTTTCTTTGTTGCAACAAACAGAATTTTACGGCCTGATTTAGCGATCTGTTTCAGTGCTGCAGAAGCTTTATCCAGCATGATAGCTGTTTTGTTCAGGTCAATGATGTGGATATCATTACGCTCCATAAAAATATAAGGAGCCATTTTAGGATTCCATTTACGGGTAAGGTGTCCGAAGTGACAACCTGCATTTAATAATTCGTCGAAATTCGTATTTGACATTTTTGTGTTTTTAAAAAGTTTACATTCTTCATTTAAGCAATTGCCAGGTAGTCCCACTGAAGGAGTCCTGTCAATTTAGATACTAAACTGAAATTAACGTTTAGAGAACTGGAATCTCTTACGTGCTTTGGGCCGACCCGGTTTCTTACGTTCAACTTCACGAGGATCACGTGTCATGAAACCTGCTGCCCTTAATTTAGACTTGTCTTCTGCATTGATTTCAACCAGAGCTCTGGCAATACCCAGACGCAGGGCTTCTGCCTGGCCTTTGAAACCACCACCATCCAGATTTACCTTAATGTCATACTGACCGGTAACTCCCAACAGTTCGAGAGGTTGTTTAACAATGTACTGGAGTGTAGGTAAGGTGAAATATTCTTCCAACGGACGTTTGTTGATGGTGATATTGCCTTTGCCTTCACTGACGTAAACGCGAGCTACTGCTGCTTTTCTTCTACCGATTGCGTTAATTACTTCCATGATCTGTTAATTTAAAGAGTTTAAATCAATTACCTTCGGCTGTTGAGCTTCGTGTTTATGTTCGGTGCCTGCATACAGGTGAAGGTTTTTTAAAATTGCTCTTCCCAGACGGTTTTTAGGAAGCATACCACGAACGGCGTGTTCGATTACTCTTTCCGGATGTGCTTTCAATACAGCTGCCGGAGAAGTGTGACGCTGTCCGCCGGGATATCCGGTGTGACGGGTGTACAATTTGTCTGTTAACTTATTTCCGGTTAACACTACTTTTTCTGCGTTGATGATAATGACATTGTCGCCACAATCTTCAAACGGGGTAAAGGACGGTTTGTATTTGCCTCTTAACAGTTTCGCAACTTTAGAAGCAAGACGTCCCAAAACTTGATTCTCTGCATCAACAATAACCCACTCTTTTTGTGCGGTGGCTTTGTTGACATAAGTCGTTTTGTAACTTACTTGATCCACTTTTTTTAATTTTTAAATGATACATCTGTTTGTTTTTTGTTGTGGCATACCCTCGCAATTATCGGAGAAATGGGGAAAACGCATAGTCGGGCAGGCCAAAGTCCCATTCTCTGAAAATATGCCTGCAAGGTAAATGGCTAAGGTTCAGCCTTGCAGTTTAAAGTGTGCACCACTCCAAAATGAGGGGCAAATTTAATCAAAGATTATTTATAATCAAAGACTTTGCTTTTTTTTGTCATAAATCTTTCAAAGATTTTATCTTTGTATCTTAAATTGTTTGGTATGGGGATTTATGTACATGTGCCGTTTTGCCGGAATAAGTGTTTTTATTGTGGTTTTTATGCTGTGGCTTCGTTACAGTTAAAAAAGGCTTACCTTCAGGCCTTGTTGCATGAGATGGAATTGAGAAAGAATTATTTGCCTAAAAACCAGGTGGATACACTATATTTTGGAGGTGGTACTCCTTCTTATTTAGATGTAGATGAGCTTGAGATGATTATGTATAAAATACATGATATATGGAATCTGAATGCTGGATATGAAAGTTCTATTGAAATGAATCCTGAGGATATAAGCAGGAACAAGCTTGAAAAATTGTACGAACTCGGATTTAATCGTTTGACAATTGGTGTTCAGTCATTTCATGATGATATATTAAAGCGTATTAATCGGCATCATACTGCACAACAGGCTATTGACGGTATTGAGCTGGCCTATAATGCTGGATTTAATAATATTGGTATTGATTTAATCATAGGGCTACCTGGACAAACTTCAGAGGATATTGATCATGATTTGAAAATGGTAAATATATTGAATATAAAACATATATCAGTATATATATTAAGTATTGATTCAAATTCAGTTTTTGAAAAATTAATTGAAAAGGGAAAATTTGAATCTCAGGATGATGATGTGTTAGCAGATCAGTATCTCAGGATCTCCGATCGTTTGAAAGATATGGGTTATGAGCATTACGAAATATCTAATTTTGCAAAAGAAGCAAAGTATTCCCGGCATAACACTTCATATTGGCAACAGAAACCGTATTTGGGGTTGGGGCCCGCAGCTCATTCGTTTGATCTGAATTCCCGTCAATGGAATGTGGCTCATTTGAAAAATTATATTGATAGTTTAGATAAAGGTTATTTAAATTTTGAAAAAGAAGTATTAACAGATTCAAATTTGTACAATGAATATCTCATGACTAACCTAAGGACAATGTGGGGAATTGATGTTTGTTTATTGGAAGAGAAGTATCCGGTATGGTGGAGAAATACGAAGAAAATAATGGATGGTTATTTGGAACGGGGGCTAATGATTTCTGTAGGGGGTGGAGGTCTCCGCCTGACAGAACAAGGTTGGTTGTTATCGGATCGGATTTTCACTGAATTATTTGTGTAATGTTGAGACGTGATTATGTTTTTTATCTTGATTTTATTATTTTTGCAAATCCATGTCTGAATGCAGCAGATGTGGTAGAGATGTAAACCGATTATAATGTGTAAATTAAATGAGATGAGCACAAAAAAATTGTCAGTCAAAGAACTTTTGCAATCGGGAGATTGTGGCAAAGAAGTGGAAATCAGTGGTTGGGTAAGAACCAAACGGGGTAATAAGCAAGTGAATTTTATTGCTTTGAATGATGGTTCTACTGTAAATAATATACAAATTGTGCTTGACATGAATAATTTTGCGGAAGAGCTTATGAAAAAAGTGACGACAGGAGCAGCTATTCATGTAAAAGGTTTGCTGGTTGAGAGTGCTGGAAGCGGTCAGGCTCACGAAATCCAGGCTTTGGCATTGGAAGTTTTAGGAGAGGCTGATCCGGATAAATATCCGATTCAGCCTAAAAGGCATAGTCTTGAGTTTTTACGGGAGGTGGCTCATTTACGTTTCCGGACGAATACATTTGGGGCTGTTTTTCGTATCCGGCATGCTATGGCTTTCGCTATCCATCAGTATTTTAATAATAATGGATTCTTTTATTTGAACACTCCTCTGATCACTGCTTCCGATTGTGAAGGTGCTGGTGAAATGTTCCGTGTAACGACACTGGATGCAAAAAATCCGCCGTTAACTGAAGAAGGAGAAGTCGATTTCAAACAGGATTTTTTTGGGAAAGCAACCAACCTGACTGTGAGTGGGCAGTTGGAAGGAGAGCTGGGAGCTATGGCTTTAGGAAAGATTTATACTTTTGGTCCTACTTTCCGGGCTGAAAATTCTAATACTACCCGTCATTTATCTGAGTTTTGGATGATTGAGCCGGAAGCTGCCTTTTATGATTTGAATGATAATATGGATCTGGCTGAGGATTTCTTGAAATACCTAATTCGATATGCTTTGGAGCATTGTATGGATGATTTAAAATTCCTAAGTGCACGTTTACAAGAAGAAGAAAAAAATAAGAAGGCAGATGAACGTTCGATGGAGTTGATCGAGAAGTTGAATTTCGTATTGACACATGATTTTGAAAGAGTCTCTTATACAGAGGCTATTGAAATTTTAATGAATAGTAAACCTAATAAGAACGGAAAATTTCAGTATCCGGTAAATGGTTGGGGGGTTGATTTGCAAAGTGAACATGAACGCTATTTGGTGGAAAAACATTTCAAGAGGCCAGTTATTCTGACTGGTTATCCTAAGGAAATCAAGGCTTTCTATATGAAACAAAATCCGGATGGAAAAACAGTTGCAGCTATGGACGTTTTATTCCCGCAGATTGGTGAAATCATCGGAGGATCACAACGTGAAGAAAATCTGGATAAATTGGTTACCCGTATGCAAGAAGTGGGGATCCCGGTAGATGGAATGCAGTATTATTTGGATACCCGTCGTTTTGGTTCTGCCGTGCATAGTGGTTTCGGATTGGGATTTGAACGTTTATTATTGTTTGTAACGGGTATGGGAAATATTCGGGATGTTATTCCTTTTCCACGTACACCGAAGAATGCAGAATTCTAATTATTTGTGATATCTGATTTAGGATTTGAGATTGAAAGTATCCGGAATCGTAAATCAGATATCGTAAATTTAAAATTGATTAAAGCGTGCTCAAACAAAGTTTACAACAGAAATTAGGGCTGAAGATTAACCCTCTTCAGATACAGTTGATTAAGCTGTTGGAACTTCCTACTTATCAATTAGAGCAACGGATAAAGGAAGAACTTGAACAAAATCCCCTGCTGGAGGAAGGAGAAGACAGATCGGAAGCAGGGACGGTTGAAGAAATAGGTGGAGAGGATTCTCAGGAAGATATGCATGAATTTGGAGAGGAGAATGATGAGGAAGAAGGGCGTTTCCGGGAAGATGATTTTTCTTTGGAGGATTATATGGGAGACGATGATGACGATATTCCGGAATATCGTCTTTCTGCTTCAAATACTTCAAAGGATGATGATAGCCGGGATTTTATATTTTCGCAAGGGGCTTCTTTCCGGGAGAGTTTGATTGCACAATTGGGAATGCGTACTCTGTCTGATTCAGAACGTCGGATTGCAGAATATATCATTGGAAATATCGATGATGATGGCTACCTGAGGAGAGATATAGAAAATATTGTTGATGACTTGGCTTTTGGGGCCGGTATAGAGGTACGTGAAGAAGAGATTCTTTATCTGCTGAAAATCATCCAGGAGTTCGAGCCAGCTGGAGTTGGTGCAAGGGATCTGAGGGAATGCCTTTTGTTACAGATAGATCATAAATTGTCAGAGAATCAGGATAATAAAATTCTTTTCGATGCAAAACGAATTTTAGAAGAATGTTTTGAGGAATTTTCACGAAAGCATTACGAGAAGATATCCCGGAAGTTGCGTATGGAAGATGAAGAACTCAGGTTGGCCATTAATGAGATTCTGAAATTAAATCCTAAACCAGGAGGAACGGTTGCCGAAGTATCGTTCGGGCATGAGGCGGAAAAAATTATTCCTGATTTTACCTTAGACCTAGTGGATGGAGAATTGCAGCTCAGTTTGAATACCGGAGATATTCCAGAGCTTAGAATCAATAAATCCTACCTGAATATATTAGATCAATACCAAAAAGGTGAATCACCTAAGAATAAGAAGGATGTGGTTTCTTTTGTAAAGTATAAATTAAGTTCAGCTAAGTCTTTTATTGACGCAGTACAACAACGTAATAATACATTGATGCTGACAATGACGGCCATCGTACAGTTTCAAAAACAATTCTTTCTCACGGGCGATGAAACCATGTTAAAGCCTATGATATTAAAGGATATAGCTGATGTTACCGGATTAGATGTTTCAACTATTTCCCGGGTCTCTAATTCGAAATATGTCCAAACTTGGTTTGGTATTTATGCTTTGAAAGATTTCTTTTCAGGAAGTATGCAAACAGCTAGTGGCGAAGAAGTCAGTACAGGAGAATTGAAGAATGTATTAAAGTCGTTAGTGGATGAGGAAGACAAGAAGAAACCTTTGACTGACGATGAGTTGGTCGTAATGATGGAAAAGCGGGGATATCAGATTGCTCGCCGTACGGTAGCTAAATATCGTCAGATGTTGGATATTCCTGTGGCTCGTTTAAGGAGGGAAATGTAATAAACGGAATAATCATGAGTAGGACTGAAAGTATTTCAATTATGAATTTTATTGCCCGGACTTTGTCTATTGCTTTACATCCGCTGCTAATGCCGGTATATGTTCTTTTTTTTCTTTTTAGCAGTAATACTTTTTTTTCATTTCTTCCGGGGGTAACAAAGTTATATTGTTATGTTGTAACAGTAGGTTTATTGTTACTAATTCCTTTGGCTTCTTTGCCTTTGTTTAAATTCTTTCATTTGATTAGGAATTATGAATTGGAAGATAAGCAGGAACGGATTTATCCGATTTTAGTTACTGTTTTTTGTGCTTTTCTGGGATTTTGGTTATTGGGATTTGTTGCATATACTGTGATCGTACAGCAATTGTATCTGACATTGGTTGTTTTACTCTCTCTTTTTTTTATTATCACTTTATATTGGAAAATGAGTATGCATATGACGGCAATAGGAGGAGTATGTGGTTTTTTGATTACGATAGCGTTGAAATATGCCGGGGATGTACGTGGTGATTTTATGCTGATGTTGGTACTGGCAGGATTGTTAGCTGCGAGTCGTTTGTATTTGAAGAAACATACTCCTTTGCAAGTATATGCCGGTTTTTTATTTGGATTGTGTTTTGTTGTGGCAATTCAGCTTTATTCCACTTTATGAATCCATATATCCTGGCGGTCGGTACTGGTCCGGTATTTATCCCGTGCTGTATTGGCCTCGTTTTCGGAGGTAAAACTTTCAATACTGACACGGTATCTCTTAGAAGAATATAGTAAGGTGGCGGGATAATTCTTTGCTTTTAATTGTGTGACTAATTTTTCTGCCCGTTCTTTTTCATTTACGCTAAAACTGGAGACAATCACGTGATATCTGGTTCCCTGTTGAGGATTCTGCGGTACAGGAATGTTTTCTGCTTGTTGAATAGGAATCATCTGGGGTGATATGGATTGTTGCGTATTTTCTGTTTCCCGAACTACAGAGATCGTACTGAGGTATTTTGCAGGTAATTCTTTGTTTGTACATCCTAAAAGGCAACATCCTGATATTAGCATATTCCATATCAATTTCATAGTCGGAAAATTTTGATGCAAATATAGACAGATTTGGTTTGAAAACAGACTTTGATACAAATTTAATAAAAAATAGGTTAGAATATGACGGGATAAATTAATTTTGTTGCCGATAGGATGTTTGTATATAAATTAGTGTAGCGTATGAAAAGAATATCTTTTTTTGTTTTCTTGGCATTTCTGATTTCTGCTTGCCATCGGAAAGAAGAAACTATTATCCGGATGGAGACCTCGTTGGGAGATATTCGTTTTCGTTTGTATGATGAAACCGTGTTACATCGCGAGAATATGATTAAATTAGTACGGGAAGGTTACTATAATGGAATGTTATTTCATCGGGTAATTAAGAATTTCATGATACAAACCGGAGATCCGGAATCGAAGATGGCCCGTCGGAACATGTTGTTGGGAGATAAGGACATTGGGTATACATTAAATGCTGAGATTCAGCCTTCTTTTTTTCATAAAAGAGGTGCAATTGCAGCTGCCCGTGAGGGAGATGAACTGAATCCCCATCGCAATTCAAGCGGTTCACATTTTTATATCGTACAAGGAAAAAAGTTTTCTGAGGAAAGTTTAAATGAGACTGTTGAGCATATTAACAATAAGCGTTATACGGCTCTTTTTAATCGTTTGAAGGCTAAACGTGAAGAGGAGATCGCAAAATATCAGTTGGAAGAAGATTATGAGCATCTTATGGCTATCAACCGGGAGTTGTCGAATGCTACCCGTCAACAATTTGATCAGGTGAAGTTGAAATTATCTGATGAACAAAAACAGGTATATACGACTCTTGGAGGTACGCCTCATTTGGATGGAGAATATACAGTTTTTGGAGAGGTCATAGAGGGAATGGAGGTAGTGGATAAAATAGCTGAACAGAGTACGGATGGCCATAACAGGCCTGAAGCTGATGTTGTTATCAATAAAATGGAAATAGAATAGGACATGAGACACGTACTTTGGGGGGGTATACTTTTATTTGTAACTTGCATTTGCGAGGCTAAAAAGTATAAACTGGTGGAAATAGAAACCAATCTGGGTATTATAAAGGTTCGTCTGTTTGAGGATACTCCGAAGCATAGTGAGAATTTTCTCAAACTTGTTAAAGAAAAGCATTATGATAGTCTTTTATTTCATCGGGTGATCAAGGATTTTATGATTCAGGGCGGGGCTTCTGATTCAAAACGTGCCCCTAAGGATAAAGGGGGGGGCATGTCTGATTCAGGGTATACGATTGAAGCGGAATTCCGGCCGGGAAATATACATGTAAAAGGTGCTTTAGCAGCAGCCCGTCAGGGAGATGAGGTAAATCCTGAGAAGAGATCTTCCGGAGAGCAATTTTATATCGTTCAGGGAAGGATTTATACTGATGCGCAATTAGACCAAATGGAACAAAAACGGTTGATGGAAGCAAAAAATCAATTGGGAGCAAAATTATATGAACCTTTACAGAAAGAACATCTTCGATATCTGCAGAATGGACAAAGGCAGAAAGCTGATAGTCTTATTAATTCAATAAATCGGCAAATAGAGAAACAATTTGCTGGTGAGAACCCCTACCGTTTTAGTCCGGAAGCCCGTGAGTTGTACAAATCTGTTGGAGGAACTCCGTTTTTGGACGGAGATTATACGGTGTTTGGTGAAGTGGTGGAAGGTATGGACATACTTGATAAAATAGCAACTGTAAAGACAGCCCCTGATGACCGACCGGAAAAAGATGTGATTATCTTAAGTACTAAATTGAAAAGAAAATAAAATTGTTCCCCAAGCCAACTATCGGTAGGGGAACAATCTCTATTATATACCTGTAATTTTTTTGATTTCATTTAGTTTATTTAATGCTTCCAGAGGAGTCAAGCTGTTGATGTCAAGTCCGGCTATTTCATCTCGGATTTGTGTGAGGATCGGGTCGTCAAGCTGGAAAAAACTGAGTTGCATACCTTCACGAGCTGAAGCTATATGATCTACATTTTTCTGGATGACATCATTTTTATCACGGTCATTTTCCAATTGTTTCAGAATTTCATCAGCACGTTTGATCACGGATTGTGGTAACCCGGCCATTTTACCCACTTGGATACCGAAGGAGTGATTAGAACCTCCTTTTACTAATTTCCGTAAAAAAATGACTTTCTGCCCGACCTCTTTTACAGATACGTTGTAATTCTTAATTTTTTTGAAAGAGCGTTCCATTTCATTTAATTCATGATAATGGGTAGCAAAAAGGGTTTTAGCGCGGAATTTGGGATGTTCATGCAAATATTCCACGATAGCCCATGCGATGGAAATTCCATCATAAGTAGAAGTTCCCCGGCCCAATTCATCAAATAGCACCAGGCTGCGGTCGGAAATATTATTTAGGATATTAGCAGCCTCGTTCATTTCCACCATAAAAGTAGATTCTCCATGGGAGATGTTGTCTGAAGCTCCGACTCGGGTGAAGATTTTATCTACATATCCGATGTGAGCTGTTTGTGCCGGAACAAAACATCCTGCCTGTGCCATAATTACAATTAAAGCTGTTTGCCGGAGAAGGGCTGATTTTCCGGCCATATTAGGACCGGTAATGATAATGATTTGTTGTTTCTGATTATCCAGATAGACATTGTTGGAGATATATTCTTCTCCTGGAGGAAGTTGTTTTTCGATCACCGGATGACGTCCTTCTTTTATATCTATGATATCCGAATCATTGATGTCGGGCCGATTATAATGATTGGTAATGGAAACTTCAGCAAAAGAAACCAGAGCATCGATGGCAGCAATGATTTTTGCATCATCCTGTAAAGGACGGATATAATCAGCAGCTTCCTGAAGTAAAGCATTGTACATCTCTGTTTCAATGGTTAAAATCCGGTCTTCAGCTCCTAGAATTTTATCTTCATACTCCTTTAATTCGGGAGTGATATATCGTTCTCCATTGACTAAGGTCTGTTTTCGTATCCAGTTGGCAGGTGCCTTGTCTTTATGGGTTTTGGTTACTTCGATATAGTAACCGAAGACATTATTAAAACCTATTTTTAAAGAAGGGATACCTGTAGCTTCGCTTTCCCGTTGTTGGATCTCTGCCAGCTTTTCTTTGCCATGACTGGAAATGTGTCGTAGTTCATCCAATTCTGCATTTACTCCTTCAGCGATAACATTGCCTTTTGTGAGCTGATGTGGTGCATTTTCTTGTAGTTGCTGAGTGATTTTTTGGTATAGAATGTCACAGCATTCCAGTTGATCAACCATTTTTTGTAAAATAGGATTATGGGTTTCCTTACCTATTTTTTTCAACGGACTGATACAGGAAAGGGCAATTTTTAATTGATTCATCTCCCTTGGAGTGATCCGGGCAACTCCTATTTTGGAAGTTAACCGTTCGAGGTCACCAATACTTTCAAGCAGGTTTTTCGTTTCTGTTCTGGCAGCTTCATTGTGAATAAAGCAGTCAACGATATCCAGGCGGCTATTAATTTCTACCGGGGATTTTAAAGGCATACATATCCATCTGCGGATTGTACGGCTGCCCATGGGGGTAATAGCTTGATCGATAATATCTGCAAGAGAATGTCCTTCTTCGTAGGCAGAATGGAGTAATTCCAGATTTCTAAGGGTAAACTTATCCAAAAGTACACAATGTGATTCATCGATTCTCGAAATAGAGGTGATATGCGAAATCATATCGTGTTTGGTCATTTCCAGATAGTTTAATACAGCTCCTGCTGCTGAAATACCGCAATTCATCCGTTCTATACCAAACCCTTTTAGAGAACTAACTTCAAAGTGCTTAGTTAATCGTTCTGCCGCTGAATCCCGGTCAAAAAACCATTCTTCTATCGGATAAATGTAAAATTTGTTTCCGAATAATTCGTGAAAACGGTTTTCTTGTCCTTTGGGATAAATCACTTCCTTGGGTTGAAAGCTGTTCAGTAATTTATCTATAGTGGAATGTGTACCCTCTGTAGTCAGAAATTCTCCGGTAGAAAGATCGAGCAAGGCAAGTCCGGATTCAGTTTTCTTAAAATATACAGAAGCCAGAAAAATATTATTTTTGGTATCTGTTGAATATTCGCTATAGGAAACACCAGGGGTTACTAATTCAATTACTCCCCGTTTCACCAGAAATTTTGTTTTTTTAGGGTCTTCCAACTGTTCACAGATAGCTACCCGTTGTCCTGCCCTGACGAGTTTGGGTAAATAGTTATCAATTGCATGATATGGAAAACCTGCAAGTTCCACTGTACCAGGAGAACCAGAGGAACGTTTGGTTAAAGTAATTCCTAAAATACGAGAGGTTGTGATGGCATCTTCTCCGAAAGTCTCGTAGAAATCTCCCATCCGGTATAATAGAATAGCATCCGGATACTTGGCTTTTGTTGCATAATATTGTCTCATCAACGGTGTTTCGTTGTTTTCTTTTTTTGCCATATATTTCTTTTTTTGATGACTAACAACCCTTATATCATAATGAAATCACATTATAGTTGGCTATATATCAATGTGATGTAATTTGTGCTTTCAGATTTTAATCTTTTCATGTTTTGTTGCTTTCAAAGATAGTTATTTTCGAGGAGAAAAAGTTTAAAAGCTCATAAACATTATGTAATTTTGTGTCGATGAATATAGAGGAATTGACCGAGTATTGCCAGTCTTTAAAGCAGGTTACGACTGTGATCCAGTGGGGAGATGTGTTGGTCTTTAAAGTAGCTGGAAAGATGTTTTGTTTTGTGCCAATGGATGAGTCTGAACTAATGATGAATCTGAAGTGTGATCCGGATGAAGCTCTTGAGCTAAGAGAGAGGTTCGCTGCTGTAATTCCTGGCTTTCATATGAACAAAAAATATTGGAATACCGTAATAATAGATGGCTCAATAAGTGATAGTATGCTTCGGGTATGGATTGAAAAATCTTATCGGTTAGTGGTGGCGAAGCTGTCTAAAAATGAACGGGAAAAATGGGGGATATAGCCTCTTTTGATTGGATTGATTATAAACGACTAAACAATGGATAATATATCAGAAACGTTGGCAACGTACAGTTGTGTTAATCTGGATGACCGGGTACAGTTTGAACTGGACGGTGTGGTAGAGAAAGAGATTAAACAGGCTTATTGTGTTGAAAATCTCGAATTCTGTATTGCATGTATGGATTACACATCTTTAAGACTGACAGATACTGAAGGATCGGTAAAGAATTTTGTGACTGATTTATTGAAAAAATTGAAGAAATTCAATTTACGGGAAGTGGCAGCTGTGTGTGTATTTCCTAAGTTTACTGAGGTTGTGCGCGAAATGTTAAAACCGACTGAGATACAGACTACTGTAGTTGCTGGGAGTTTTCCAAATTCACAGACCTTTACAGAAATTAAGTTGGCAGAGTGTAAAATGGCTATCGGGGCAGGGGCACAGGAAATTGATGTAGTTATTTCTGTTGGAAATATGTTGGAGAAAAACTACGAAGAAGTATACCGGGAGTTGAAAGCTATCCGGAAGGCTTGTGAAAATGTCCGGTTAAAAGTCATTTTGGAAACCGGAGAGTTAAAGGATTTGGAAAGTATTTTTAATGCTTCTTTGATAGCTGCTTATGCGGGAGCAGATTTTATAAAAACTTCGACAGGTAAAGTTCCTGTCAATGCAACTCCTGAATCGGTTTATGTGATGTGTGAGGCTATCAAACAATATTATGCACAAACCGGGAAAAGAGTAGGTCTAAAAGTGGCTGGTGGGGTTTCAAAGGCGCAAAGCGCAATTCGTTATTTAACAATAGTAAACCATGTATTGGGAAGTGAATGGCTGACGCCTTATTATTTCCGGATAGGGGCTTCACAATTGATGGATGACGTAATTAAAGAAATAAAGGCCTTACAAATGATAAAGTAAAAAAAGCTGCTTCTAGCAGCTTTTTTTACTTTAAGAAAATAGGTTGGTTCTAAATTGTTCGTTTTCTCAATTTTCTATTTCCAATTTATCTTCGTCAATATCTTCTTCTTCATCATAGATCTGTAAAAGCGGTTCAGCCCGGAAAGTCTTGTTTGTAATACTATGTTCCATTGTTAATAGTAAGGATGGAAGCAGCAATAGGTTTGCCAACATAGCTCCGAATAAAGTGATGGAGGTTAGTAACCCTAAGGCAAAAGTTCCCCCGAAACTGGAAAGGCAGAAAATGCCGAATCCGAAAAACAGGATAATTGAAGTGTAAATCATACTTTGGCCTGTTTCCTGCAATGCTAATACTACTGAGGATCGGATGCTCCAGTTGGTTGCCTGTAGTTCCTGACGATATTTAGCAAGATAATGAATCGTATTGTCAACTGAAATTCCGAAAGCTACGCTGAATACAAGAATGGTTGAGGCTTTGATAGGAATACCCACATATCCCATAATTGCGGCAGTGATGATCTGAGGTATAACATTAGGTATTAAAGCAATTAGGACCATGCGTTTGCTTTTGAACATCCAGGCCATAAATCCTGCAATGAGAATAATAGCTAAAGCTAGAGAAGAAAACAGATTACGGAGTAAATACTGGTTTCCTTTAAAGAAAATAATGCTTGATCCGGTAACACTGATTTGATGTTTATCTTCCGGAAATATCTGAGTGATAGTTTTGTATAATGTATCTTCTTTGGCTTCCATTTTTTGGGTACCAATATCTTTTACCCGGAAACTCAAGCGTATTTCACGCATGGTTGAATCTACGAAAGATTTAGCCATATCGTTCATACCTCCTGTAGATTCCATGACATATTTCATGATGAAATTTTTGGTCATGTTGTTAGGCAATTTGTAATAAGAAGCTTTTCCATTATAATAAGCTTGGTTGGCAAACTTAGCTGCTTCAACAACTGATAAAGCTTTAGAAAGATCCGGATCATTAGATAACTCTGTATTCAGTTGATCCAATTTTTCCAAATTACTGAGTTTGAAAACCTGGTTAGGCTTTAAAAAATCTATTGTTATTTCCAAAGGCATCAGTCCGTCGAAATTTGATTCGAAGAATGCCAGATCCTGACGTATCGGATCCGTATCTTTTAGGTCATCGACCATATACCCTGTCGTTTTCATGAGGGTAATACCGAAAATTCCGGCAATGACCAAAATTCCGGCAATGTAATATATGGTGTGACGACGGTTGATAACCAGGTATATTAGTTTGTCAATAAGGTGGTTGATAAATGGATTGTAAAGATGTTTCGTTTGTTTGGTATCAGGAACAGGCAAATAACTGAAAACTGTGGGAATCAGGATCAGACAGATCAGAAAAACACAGGTGATGCTGATGAATGCAATCCAGCCGAATTCTACCAGTATCTGGCTGGAAGTGATAATAAAGGTAGCAAAACCGGCAGCAGTAGTAAGATTAGATAGCAGGGATGCATTTCCTACTTTTTGCACCATTCGTTGTAATGCTTTGATTTTATTACCATGCCGGACATATTCGGCATGGTATTTATTCACCATGTATACGCAATTGGGAATTCCAATGACAATTAGTAAAGGAGGAAGCATAGCCGTCAACAGAGTAATTTTAATACTCAGGAGTGCCATAAATCCAATGGCCCAGATAACGCTCAAACCTATGATTCCAACACAGAACCCAACGATACGAAATGACCTGAAAAATAAGTAAAGTATAATTGTTGTGATTAGTAAGGAGAGAGCGATAAACATATACATTTCTCCTTTAATATTTTCGGCATTAATAACCCGGATATAGGGCATTCCGGAATAATGCATCTGAATATTATGCTTATTGGTGAAATGATCTGTTACTTTTAGCACATCCTGTACTAATTTTACCCGTGCCGGAGAGTTCATTACTTCTGCGGATACGGTGATCATCATATTATAAGTATTTTTAGCTTTATTAATTAATAGACCATCATAAATAGGTAAGTTTTCAGCAATAAAAGTCAGGCTGTCGAGTTCTTCTTTGGTATCGATATGTGTGGGAAAGATAGGGAGGACTTCAAATTTTTTCAGATCCGTATTTTTATGGAGATTGAAAGTGTGGGTAATAGACATTAGGGCAGTTACTCCTTCCAACGCTTTAATACTATCTCCCATAGCTATCCAATCATTGATTTTATCCAGCTCGTAAAAGTTAGAGTCCTGGATAGCAAATACCATGATATTACCTTCTTGTCCGAATGTTTCCCTGAAACGTGCATAGTCCAGATAAGCACTGTCAGTTTTGGGCAATAGATCTGCACTTTCGTAAGACATCTGAATGTTTCTGGCCTGAAATCCCATGAAAATAGTACCGAGTAATACCCCGATAATGAAAGCGATCCGATTGCGCAATATAATCCCTGCTATCTTGGTCCACATAGTAATATAAGTCGAAAGTCCTGTGTTGAAAAAGTTGAAAGTGTATCGCTTTCAAAAATATTTCAGCGTGATATTTGATTAAATAAACAGACAAATTTAACAAGAATATATCAAAGCTATTGTATTTTAGGGTTGTTTTTGTGTCTTTTTACATCTCTTGCAGTTTTTTTAGCGAAATTATCTTCTATGGCTTTTGTTAGGTCTACACCAGTTTGATTGGCCAGGCAAGTTAATACCCAAAGGACATCAGCCATTTCATCGGCTAGGTTTTCCTTTTCTCCTTCTTTAAAAGATTGTTCTCCGTATTTGCGGGCAATTATTCGCGCAAGTTCCCCTACTTCTTCAGTGAGGATGGCCATATTGGTTAATTCATTGAAATATCTGACGCCGTATTCTTTAATCCATGAATCAACGCGCTCTTGTAGTTCTTGTATTTCCATCTGTTTTGAAGTGTTTAAATGTTGAGTATTTTGTTCATGTATTAGATTATATGCGGTTTTTAGAGTCAATCAGGATAGTTACCGGGCCATTATTGATTAATTCTACCTTCATATCTGCGCCGAACACACCGGTTTTAACTTCTTTTCCCATGGCTTCACTTAGTGTTTTCACAAACATTTCATATAAAGGGACTGAAATTTCAGGTTTGGCAGCATCAATATAAGAGGGGCGGTTTCCTTTTTTTGTGCGGGCCATTAAAGTAAACTGACTGACTGCCAGAATATCTCCTCCGGTTTCCAATATAGATTTATTCATAACTCCGTTTTCATCATCAAAAATACGGAGATTACAAATCTTACTACTTAACCATTGAATATCTTCTTTGTTATCATCAGCTTGAATCCCAACTAATATCAGCATACCTTTGTTTATGGTTGAATAGGAGTTTCCTCCTATACTGACATTTGCCTTTAAAACCCGTTGAATGACTACTTTCATGATTGTAATTATAATAGTTAAATATTTAATTTTTTATTTCAGTATGATATGAATACCTTAGTAAGGGTTATGCAAAAGTACAAAAACGGGATAATTTTCAGATTTCCATTCTCAGTTTTCAATTAATTTGTTACTTTTGCCGACACAAGTTGGCTGAGTAGTTCAATGGATAGAACGGAAGTTTCCTAAACTTTAGATTCGGGTTCGATTCCCGGCTCGGCTACAACTAAAAAGGAACGGATCACTCCGTTCCTTTTTGTCTTTTACAGTGCACAAGTGCTGCATCCTCGATAGTCTTTTCCGGGTTGGCCCTTGTATTCGGGATGACGTTGTAACCATACTACGGCGTATGAACAAGTGGCGACAGGTTTTAACTGTTGTTGCAGAGCATAATCATAAGTTGCTTTTACTAGTTGAGCTGCGATTCCCCGGCCTCCGATTTCGGGGGGGACGATGGTATGACGAATATCCAGTTGACCGGCATTGATCCTGTAGGTAACATAAGCGATGTAACCATCTACCTTGGCCAGGAACTTATTGTTGTCTATATCATGGGTGATTTCCATAAAGAATAGTTTTCAACGAAGATATAAAATATTTTTGAATTACTGTATCTTTGTAGGAGTATCAATTTTAGTTATTGGAATAATTTGAATAAAATAGTTTTATGGAGAATTTTATTTTTCAGAATCCAACTAAGTTAATTTTTGGAAAAGGAATGATTGCTCGTTTAGCCAAAGAAATTCCTGCGGGTAGACGTATTTTAGTGACTTTTGGGGGAGGAAGTGTGAAGGGAAATGGGGTTTATGAGCAAGTCAGAGAAGCTTTGAAAGGGTTTGAGGTAATTGAATTTTGGGGAATTGAGTCCAATCCAAAGATTGAGACTTTACGGAAAGCGATTCAATTGGGTAAGGAGAATCAGGTTGATTTTCTGCTGGCAGTCGGGGGAGGTTCTGTCATTGATGGCACAAAATTAATTGCTGCAGGCTTGCTTTATGAGGGGGATGCTTGGGATTTGGTGTTGAAAGGTAGGGCTAAAGCAGCTTTGCCTTTGGCTACGGTATTGACTTTACCAGCTACAGGTTCGGAAATGAACGATGGGGCTGTTATCTCTAGAATTGAGACGGCTGAAAAATATCCATTTCATTCGAAATTTCCGGTTTTCTCTATTCTCGATCCGTCAGTCACCTTTACTTTGCCTGTCTATCAGATTGCATGCGGAATAGCTGATACTTTTGTGCATGTGATGGAACAATATTTGACAACTCCCGGGCAGTCCCGTTTGATGGACCGTTGGGCTGAAGGCATATTACATACTTTGACTGAGATTGGACCAAAGATACTGGAGAGGCAGGATGATTACGATTTAATGTCTGAATTTATGCTTTGCGCGGCGATGGGATTGAACGGATTTATCGCAATGGGAGTGCGTGAGGACTGGGCTACACATATGATTGGTCACGAGTTGACAGCATTGCATGGACTGACTCATGGGGCTACTTTGACTATTGTTATGCCGGGTTTATTACGTACGTTGAAGCAAAAAAAACGGGCAAAGCTACTTCAATACGGGGAACGGATTTGGGGGATTAAAGAAGGTACGGAACAGGAGAAGGTTGAACTGGCAATTCAGAAAACAGAAGTTTTTTTTAAAGACCTGGGTTTACCTACCCGTTTGGGAGATGTTCAGATCGGTGAGGAAACGATCCGGGAAATCGAAAAACGCTTTAATGAACGGCAAGTTGGGTTTGGAGAAGATCAGGACGTTACCGGAACTGTTGCCCGGAAAATATTGGAAAATTGTAAGTAGGCATTCATAAAATATAATTCAGCATTTTCTTTTTTAAGATATAGCTGTTTTAAATAGGATGTTGGGAAAAGCCAAGAGATTTTACATAAAATTCATTGGCTTTTCTTTTTTTAGTTTTTGTTTTAAGACAATTTTCGAGTGGGATGGATAAATTCATTTGGAAAGTTCTGGTTTAGAAGTTACTTTTTTATAATTTAGCACCTTGCAAAATAAAAGTAGATATGTACACAATCGAACAACTCAGGGACGTTATAAAAACGGAATTGGATAAACAGGAATATGTTGAAGAACCATATTCTTTGTTTGAGCCGATTAAATATATTATGGAAGATGGGGGAAAGCGTTTGCGGCCGGTATTGACCTTGATGGCCTATAATCTTTATCGGGATGATATAGAAAAGGCTTTGAGGTCAGCTGTTGGAATAGAGATATTTCATAATTATACTTTATTGCATGATGATGTCATGGATGATGCAGAATTGCGTCGTGGACGTCAGACTGTGCATAAAAAATGGAATAGTAATGTAGCTATTTTGAGTGGGGATGCTGCTGCTATTACTGCTTATAAATACATTGAAACCGTTGAAGATCCGTACCTTCGTTTAGTGATTGATGGATTTAATCAGGTGGCCATGGATGTCTGCAAAGGACAACAATATGATATGGAATTTGAGACACGTGATGATGTGTCGGAAGACGAATATATTCGGATGATTTACCTGAAAACTTCTGTGTTAATTGCAGGTAGTATGCGGCATGGAGCTCTCATTGCAGGGGCACCCGAAC
>URJC01000002.1 GCA_900548135.1 uncultured Odoribacter sp.
AAAAACAGATTTTCCACTTGATCCATTGAAATTAAATAAAAAAAAACTGACTTTAAGCCAGTTTTTGCAAGTTGTTCAACCTGGATTCGAACCAGGACTAACAGGACCAGAATCTGTTGTGCTACCTTTACACCATTGAACAATGGTCTCTTTATTGACGGCACAAAAGTAATATATTATTTATTCCTGCCAAAGAAATATAACTGTTTTTTTTATGGATTTTTGATACCCCATTGGGTCCCATAAATGAATGTTAACATACTTAAATCATCACTTAATGGATGATGTTGGGTGTGTGTATGAATATCTTCCATGATGGCTTTTATAAATTCTTGTGGATGTAAATGGTGACAATGATAAATCGTGTCTATTAAACGTTCTTTTGTATAGAATTCACCCTTTTTATTTTCTGCATCGATTACTCCATCCGTGTATAATAATAATCCGGAACCGTTATTAAATTGATAGCTGTGTTCTGTGTACTGATGATCTTTTATTATTCCCAGAGGAATGTCGTTATAGAGAGGGAAATAGGAGACACTCTTATCAGGATGGGTGAGGATGGGAGGATTATGTCCGGCATTACAATATTTCATTTGTCCGCTGTTCAGTTCCAGTTTACCGATAAAAAGGGTGACAAACATGTCTGCTTCATTGCGTTCAGCAATACTATTATTCAGAAAACTGACCATTTGTGCCGGAGAAGAATGGTCAGTAATAAATGAGCGCATTAAGCTTATCGTAGAAGCCATAAGTAAAGAAGCAGGAATACCTTTTCCGGATACATCGCCGATTGCAAAATACAGACAATTGTCCCGGATAAAATAATCATAAAGGTCTCCGCCAACCTGACGTGCAGGGTAGAGAACTGCATGCAGGTCTACTTCTTCTCTGCCTGGAAACGGAGGATATGTTTTAGGCAGCATGCTCATTTGAATGTCATGGGCTATCCGGAGTTCACTTTCTATTTTTTCTTTAGCCGAGGTTGTTATTTCCAGATTATGCATATAATCAGAAAGTTTATCCTGCATTTCACTGAAGGCATTGTGTAGTTCTAACATTTCATCGTGAGAATGAATAGGAGGAAGCTGAGTTTTAAAATTTCCATTGGCTATGGCGTGGGCTGAGGCTGCAAATATTTTTAACGGATTGGTGATTTTCCGGATGGTCTCTGTATTAATGAGGATAATTAAACTCATAGATAGAAGGAAAATAAAGATCAGAATACGGGTGAAACGATGGAGACCTGCAAAAATATGAGAGTATGGAAATATGGTGGCCATAACCCATTCAGTGCCTTCGACAGGAGTATAATATATATAATACTGGATGCCATTATTGTGGAAAATGCCATTTCCTTTTTCTCTTTTCAACATATGCTGGACGATGTTCAGGGCAGAAGAATCATGCATATCAGAAGCACTTTCGAAGACTGAGTTTTCTTGTTCCAGAAAACAAGTGCCTCCCGGATGCAGGATGTATTTGCCGTCCTTATTGAGGATGATGCTGTAACTGTCTTCATAAAGTTTTATAGAATCGATTAAGGACGTCATCCAATTCATGGATAAATCGATAGAGAAGATACCTATTACTTTTTTTTGAGGATTATGCAAGGGGACTGCATAGGTGGTCGTAACGATATCTTGGGCGGATAATTCGTGATAAGGCCGGCTCCATCTTGAGGTATTCAATTCTTTAGAAATACGGTACCAATTTTTACCATAGTAATTATATTTTTGGGGGATTTGAGTCGTAATAACTGAATCTCCGCTCATATAGGAGTATGGGGAGAAGTATTCTCCTTTTTCCGGGAAATAATAGGGTTCGAAAGCGATGGCACAACCAAAGATTTCATAATTTGTTTTAACGACTTGCCGGGTGATAGAGAAAATAGAATCTGGATGGGTGACGTAAGAAGGGATAAGCCAACTTAAATTTTCCGGAATTTTCTCTATGGTTCGTAATAAACGGGTGATTCTCAAATTGATTTTTTCAGTTGCTTCATCCAGCCGGACGTAAGTTTGTTTTTCAATGGCTCTGGAAGCATAATGATGGAAAATACTAAAACTTATTCCTCCGAAGAGAAATAAAGAAAGCAGGAGGTAAAAATTAAGTTTTGCCGCAAAAGAATGTTTGATAAATTGCAACATAAATTTTTTCAAGTTACAGACAAATATACGTATTATCATGACAAAAGCTGCCCTTTACGAGCAGCTTTTGTCATTTATTATTGTTTATTTTAGTTTTCAGTCTTTTCTCCTGTTTATGAAACAGATTTCTTTTATAGGCTAGAAAACTGAGGGTTGATTATTTGGTTGCATTCTCCAAACGTTTCATCATCATAAAGATGAACAGTGCTGAGATCAGACACAAAACGATAAGGATTGACCATAAAGCCCATAGTTCCATGTGTCCCCAAAGCATACCAATGATGGATACCAGGTAGTTACCGACAGCAGTAGCTCCGAACCATAATCCCATCATGAGGCCTTTGTATTTTGGAGGTGCTACTTTTGATACGAAGGAGATACCCATAGGAGAAAGGAATAACTCTGCGAAGGTTAATACAAGGTAGGTATTAATCAATACCGAAGGAGATACAAGTAAGTTGCTGGCTACTACAGTTGCTCCTTCCGGATTTGGAGTTGGAAGTCCCATAGAAGAGAAAGCCATTACTGCAAATCCTAACGCAGCGATGAACATACCGATACCGATTTTACGGGGAGCAGAAGGTTCACTGCCTCTTTTTGCTAAAGCTCCGAATACTGCAAGAGATACAGGGGTAAGAGCTACTACGAAGAACGGATTGAAGTGCTGGAACATCTGAGGGAGTACTTCAATGAAAGAACCCGGTTCCAATGACATATACTTATAAACCAGAATAGTTACAGAAACAACTGCAACTGCTGCTGAAATCAGTTTAGATTTAACCTCTTTGGATTGAAACAAAGAAAATAAACTATAAATTAATGTGATCACGAACACCAGGTTGAATACATTGAAACTCATACCTAGAGCTCCATCAGCAGTTCTGGCTGTATAATCACGGGCAAAGAAAGTAAGGGTGAGGCCATTTTGGTGGAAAGCCATCCAGAAGAAGATCACCACTGCAAATACCAGGACAAGAGCAGTAATTCGGGATTTTGTTTGTGCCGGAGTTAATTCAACAATATTTTCTTGTTTTCCGCTTGCGGCAGCTTGTTTGGTGTTGACGTCTGCATGTTTGAAAGTTCTCTTGAACACCTGATAGATAAGCATGGATACAATCAGAGAAACACAAGCTACTGCGAAACCATAATGGTAGGAAAGGGATAATTCATCGATGTATTTATGAGCGAATGTAGTCAGGTCTCCGTTGAATGCGGTTGCTTGTGATTGTGCGAATTGAGTCAGGGTGTCCAGAGAAGCAGCTGCCATTTGCTGACCTTTTTCCAAATATTCGTGACAAAGTGCAGGAATGTCACCCTGATATTTGAAGCCTGCTTTCGTCATGAAATTTTCTGTGATTTTTGAAGCGGCTGTCGGGGCAAAAAGAGCACCGATATTGATAGCCATGTAAAATAAACTGAAAGCAGTATCCCGTTTGTCTGAATATTTGGGGTCATCATAAAGATTTCCAACCATAACTTGAAGATTCCCTTTGAACAATCCTGTTCCTAAGGCAATCAGGAAAAGTGCTCCGAACATGGCTGCAATACCGAAAGCATCACCACCAGTTGGGATGGCCAGACAGGTATAGCCAGTGAACATGATAATGATACCAGCTGTAACCATTTTTCCGTAACCGAACTTATCGGCCAGGATACCTCCTAAAATCGGTAAAAAATATACCAAGGCTAAAAATCCGGCAAAAATGTTTGATGTAGCTGCCGAACTGAAGCCAAATTTTGCTTGCAGGAAAAGGGTAAATATAGCAAGCATCGTGTAATACCCGAAGCGTTCTCCTGTGTTTGCAAGAGCCAGGGCATACAGTCCTTTGGGTTGGTTTTGAAACATAGATTTGATTATTTAAGTTAATATTAATTTTCGCACGGCGGCAAATGTAAGAATTTTTCTGTATTTTTCTGCTTTAAAACGATTGAGATGATGTTATGAAAAAGTTAAATAAAATTTTTACTACCGCGCAGATTGCAGAAATCGACCAATATACGATTGAACGCGAGTCTATAAGCTCTCTTCAGTTAATGGAAAGGGCTGCTACTATTTGGTGTGAATATTTTCTGAAAAATGCAGAATGTGGTGCAGAGGTAATTGTTGTTGCTGGAAATGGGAATAATGGGGGAGATGGGTATGTCATTGCCCGTTTGCTGAAATTGTCCGGAAAGAATGTTTGTGTATATCGTTTGAAGCATAGTGGCGGTATGAGTCCGGATTGTGAGATGAATTATAAACGTTGGGTGGAAACCGGAGGACGTGTTCAGGAATTGGGGCAGGCCGAGGACTTTCAGATAGGGCCTGAGGCAGTGATTGTTGATGCTCTTTTCGGGGCAGGACTGAACCGGAAGATTGTGGGAGTGGCTGCAGAAATTGTTCGTAAGATCAATTGTTGCCGGAATAAAGTGTATGCTGTTGACTTACCCTCGGGTTTGATGGGGGAGAATAATGCCGGTAATGATCCTGAAGCTATTATCCGTGCGGATTGTACCTTAACCTTTCAGTTTCCTAAACTGGCATTTATGCTTCCCGAAAATGCTGAATATGTGGGACGGTGGCATGTACTGGATATCGGATGGAGTGAAGATATTATGGAACAAATACCGGCCTCCTGGTATTATACTACTATTGAAGATATACAGGCTGTTATGCCTATGCCTAAGAAATACGCACACAAAGGGACTAATGGTAAGGGATTGTTAGTTGCCGGGAGGTATGGTATGATGGGAGGGGCTGTTTTGGCAGCTAAATCGGCTTTACGTTCAGGTATTGGGGTGTTGCATTGCCATGTGCCTGAATTAGGGGGAGAAATTGTTCAAATAACCGTTCCGGAAGCTATTTTGGATATGGATGAGTCAAAATTCTGTTTTTCAGCAATAAAATATCTTTCCGGGTATGATGCAATAGCGGTAGGACCGGCTCTCGGACAAGCTCCGGAAACGGTAGCTGGTTTACGAAAGTTGTTGCAGGATTGGAGAGGAGTGACCATCCTGGATGCTGATGCCTTGAATTTAATCGCTGAACACCGGCAATTATTGGAACTTTTGCATGAGCGTTGCATTTTGACCCCTCATATAAAAGAATTTGAAAGATTGGCAGGAAAAAGTGAAAATGATTTTGACAGGTTAAATAAATTGAGCATTTTTGCAAACCAATATCAGGTGCATGTCATTTTGAAGGGAGCACATTCTGTGGTAGCTACACCTGACGGAAGTTTATTTTTTAATATGAGTGGTAATCCAGGAATGGCTAAAGGTGGGGCTGGAGATGTCCTGACAGGGGTTTTATTAGCATTGGCAGCTAATAAACTGGATCCTTTGGAGGTGGCAAGAATCGGAGTTTTTGCACATGGACTTGCTGCTGACCTTTTGGTAGAAGAACAGGGATTTAGGGGCATTTCTGCAGGAATGATTGCGGAGGGAATGGGGAAAGCCTGGAAACAACTGGAAAAATATGGCTTGATTAATGATGGTGATTATGAAAACTGAAATAGGTATGAAAAGTTTGATTGTGTTAATTATGCTGGTTGTTGGGTTTACAGCCGGAGCACAGAAAAAGCGGGAATTGAGTACATTGGTAAATGTTAATTATTGTTTGCCCAAAGTAGTTTATAATATTGAAGTGACCCTGGAATGTTCCCGGTATATTCCTGGGCCTTACCAGAATTATGCTGAAAGGGAATTGGGGATAAAACCTGAGATTACCCGATTAGAAGAACATTGGAGTATTGTGAAGATTGATATTAAACCGCAGTATATTCCGGATGAGAAGGCAGTTTATTCGATTTCTGCAACCAATGAATATACTCCTGTGACCTTGTCTTTAAGTGCTGAGGGCTTTTTGGCCGGAGTGTCTGCAGGGACAGGACATGTCTTCAATGAACAAAAACACATGAAGTATCTTGGAGAAGATAATACAGAAAGCGAAATGATTGATATCATGAAGTTGAATACCTATAATCATTTGAAGGAGGTATTGGATACAAATTACACTTACCAGGAAATTGACGGGGAAATGAAGAAAATCTGGGATCCTATTGTGCGGTATGTTGCGAAGACAGAGGCCGATAATGTAAAAGAGGCCGTAAATGAGATTTTCAGAATCCGTTCTGAAAGGGTAAAGTTGTTGGGAGCGGAAAATAATGTACCAGATGGAAAGTCATTGGAGATTATTTTAAAGGAGTTTGATCAGATGGAGACTAATTACCTGAGTTTATTTATAGGGAAAAAAGAAACCCGTAAAGTGAAAGAGGCGGTTACTTGTATGCCTGTAAAAGCGGATGAACCGGTTGTTGCTTTTCGGTTTTCGGAAAAAGAGGGACTGGCGGAGGCAAAGAATGTTTCCGTACCGGCTTATTTGCTGAAAATTGCAGATGTTGTTGTTCCGGCTTCTAATCCTGTAGGAGGAGGTGGGAATGCTTCTGCCATTTATTACCGGGTTCCGGCCGTTGGTGAATTGCAGTTAATGAAAGGAAAAGAAGAAATCATGAGTTTCCGGACTATTGTTCCTCAATTGGGGGAAGTGAAGAAATTTCCGGTAGATGTTATTAGTAATGAAGGTCTGACGTTGGAATTTTATCCTCAATTCGGATCACTAAAAAGTGTCAAAAGGAAATAGAATATGGGTTTATGTACGAAGATTCATTTCTTCGTACGTGACTTGCTAGTATTTAATCTATGTCGTGGTGGAATAATTGGTATGCGCGTTTTTTAAGTTGGCGTGTGCGTCATATTAAAGAGAGAACTTTTATTATTGTCCTGAGTTTACTGGTTGGTGTTATCACAGGACTGGCCGGGGTATTCCTGAAAAATTCCGTGCATTTTACACATCAATTTTTTACCGAGCGTCTTCAGATTGATAGTGGTAGTTTACTTTTCTTTATTTATCCTTTTATAGGAATTTGTTTGACATCTCTTTTTGTCCGTTATTTTGTCCGTGAAGATATCAGTCACGGTGTAACTAAGGTGTTGTATGCCATATCCCGTCGGAATAGTATTATAAAACCTCACAATAACTATTCTTCGATGATTGCGAGTACGATAACAATTGGCTTTGGTGGGTCGGTAGGAACAGAGGCTACAATTGTTTTAACTGGGGCCTCTATTGGTTCGAATTTGGCTCGTTTTTTCCGGATGAATTATAAAGTGATGACCTTGATGATTGGTTGTGGTGCTGCAGGTGCAATTGCGGGTATATTTAAGGCGCCTATCGCGGGTATTGTGTTTACTCTGGAGGTACTGATGCTGGATTTGACGATGGCTTCCCTTGTTCCTTTGATGATTTCGGCCATATCTTCTTATGTAATTGTCTATTTTTTGATGGGAGAAGGCGTGGTACTCGAGTTTGTTGTGCATGAACATTTTGCTTTGGCAAATGTGCCCTATTATATTTTGCTGGGGATCTTGTGTGGATTGGTTTCTGTTTATTTCATCCGTCTGAATATCAAAATTGAAAAATGGATTACAGGTATTAAAAATCCTTTCAAACGGGTTTTAATTGGGGGTGGGTTCTTAGGTTTGTTGATTTATATTTTTCCGCCTCTCTACGGGGAAGGTTACTCTTCTCTGGAAGATTTGTTGACTGACAATGCAGATGCAATTTTGAATAACACTTATTTTTTTGACTTTCGTAACTATGCATTTGTCTTGATTCTGTATGTTTTGGGACTTGTATTTTTGAAAGTGTTTGCCACGGCTTTAACTAATGGAAGTGGTGGGGTTGGTGGAGTTTTTGCTCCGAGTTTGTTTACAGGGGGAGTTACTGGATTTCTGATAGCTACAGTAATTAATATGACCGGGTTTATTCAGGTTCCTGTAAGTTATTTTGTATTGGCGGGGATGGCAGGAGTAATGTCAGGGGTGATGAATTCTCCTTTGACTGCAATGTTTTTGATTGCTGAGATTACCAGCGGCTACAGTCTGTTGGTGCCTTTGATGATTACTTCGGTTACTGCTCATCTTACGGGCCGGGGTATGGAACCTTATTCTATTTATGCACGTCGATTGGCAATGAAGGGAGATTTGATTACTCACAATAAAGATAAGGCGGTATTAACCCTGATGAAATTGAATAAGGTCATTGAAACGGATTTGCAAACCATATCCATTGATGCGACTTTAGGTGATTTGGTTAAGAAGGTATCCCGTTCGCATCGGAATATTTTTCCCGTGATAGATGAAAATGATGCTTTATTGGGAATTGTATTATTGGACGATATCCGGAAAATCATGTTTAATCAGGATTTATATGATAAGACCTATGTCCGTGATTTTATGACAACCCCACCTACGATTGTGAATATTAATGACCCGATGGATGTTGTAATGAAGAAATTTGAAGATACCCATGCCTGGAATTTGCCGGTGATTGAGGAGGGTAGATATATCGGTTTTGTTTCTAAAGCTAAGATTTTTAATACTTACCGTAGGGTTTTACAGCATTTCTCGGATGAATAAAGGACTGGAAGCCTGGAACTTTAAATAGCAATTAACGATAAATAGGGAACGATGGGAGAATGAAAAATATAAATCGTTCATATTGAATTAGCCGTATGATGAATACTAAGATACATTTGGGGTATCGGGAAGGGATAGTTTCTGTTGTATTGAATCTTCTTCTTTTTGTTTTGAAATATTATGCAGGTATTGTATCTGCATCTGTAGCATTAATAGCTGATGCTTGGCATACGCTGTCTGATTCCTTAACGTCTGTTGTGGTTATTTTGGGAATTAAGCTTTCGGCTAAAAAACCGGATAAAGAACATCCTTTTGGACATGGGCGTTGGGAACAGATTTCTGCCTTGCTTATTGCTATGTTGCTGGTATTGGTTGGACTTGAGTTTATAAAAGCTGCCATTCAGAAACTACAACATCAGGAAGCGGCTGATTTTGGTTGGTTGGCTTATATGGCAACCATTCTTTCCATTATTTTTAAAGAGGGGCTGGCGCAGTATGCATTTTATATCGGACGACTGACCGGTAATGCTGCCGTAAAAGCCGATGGTTGGCATCATCGGAGTGATGCTTTGTCTTCTATTGTTGTATTACTAGGATTATTTCTGAGTCCTTGTTTTTGGTGGATAGATGCAATATTGGGAATGGGAGTCTCTTTGATGCTTTTTTATGCTGCCTATGGTATTATCCGGGAAGCAGTGAATAAAATATTAGGGGAAAAACCTTCGGAACATGTCATTGAACAAGTGAAAGAGATAGTGAAATCAGAGATGGGGGCTCTTTCTTGTCCTCACCATTTTCATATTCATAATTATGGCGACCATACTGAATTTACTTTTCATATCAAAGTTTCCGGGGAAGAAACAGTTCATGAAGCACACCGGAAAGCTACTTTAGTAGAGAAAAGAATAAATAAAGAAATGAATATGGAGGCTACTATCCATATAGAACCTCTTGAAACGTAACCTTTGCAAAGATTACAACGTTGTAAAATCGGCCTGAAGGTTAAATTCAGGTTGTTAATTATTCACATTATTCTTGTTTATTTCCGAAAAAACTATACTTTTGCGGAAATTTTAGTAAAACGTTAAAGACGATATACTATGTATTGGACACTGGAACTTGCTTCAAAATTGGAAGATGCACCATGGCCTGCATCCAAAGATGAGTTAATTGATTACGCGATTCGTTCGGGAGCGCCTATGGAAGTGATTGAAAATCTTCAGGATATAGAGGATGATGAAGAAATTTTCGAAAGCATTGAAGATATTTGGCCTGATTATCCAAGTAAAGATGATTTTTTCTTCAACGAGGACGAGTATTGACACTCTTCGAATAGATTAAACGATTAAATATCAGCGCGATAAACAACGAATAATTGTTTGTCGCGCTGGTGTTTTATGGTCTTATATGGTGCGGTCTGTTTGTCTGAAATGCGTTTTTTCTTCCCAAAATCGGAGTTTATTTCTCTAAAATACATTACCTTTATTTATCCTCGGGAATATTGAAACAGGAGGATAAACATTTGGGAAAGATAAAGTCCTTGCCAAGTTCAAGAATAAACTGCTTCATGTGTTCTACCAGGCTGTTTTTCAGTTTTGACTCGCTATGCTTCTTCGGCAGATTAAGGAAATCAACAAACAGCGTATCCTTGAACATTATCGTGGCATTCGGATAAGCATTGAGCTCCTTATTAGCATAGAGTATATAGAACATCCGTTCTTCATTGCTTTGACATCGGCATAATATCTCAAGATGATTGGTTAATGTAGTTCGTTCTAAAATCTTAGGCATTTGTCCGATTCTTGGTTGAACAAATTCAGAGTTTAGATATTTCTCTACTGTTGCCGATAATGCTTCCGAAGAGTATTCGTCGTAAAACAGCACCATGTTGTAAATGCTACTTCGTCCGAAACCTTTGAGATCCGGTCGTCGGGAGCGGATGTATTCGGTAATTGCGATACAACTTTACTTCCCCATTCCTCACTTTTCAATTTGGCAGATACATGTCTATTTCATCAGAAGTGGAGAAAATTGATGTCTCATTCCTGGGATGAGATGAATTTTTAATACTTATTGCCAATGAATATAAATACCGGATTCTGGAAAATGGATATCGTCAGAATCAAATTCGAGACAACGGTTGTCGAACACAATGTGTTCTTCTTCAACATCGTTGCCGTTGGCACGCATATTTTGTTCGTGCCGTGTTTCTGAAAAGTAGCTCATCCAATGTACTGTTTCTAAGTTTACCGGATATTGTTCTCCGAAGCGGAATTTGAATTTGGTGGAGAGTCCTTCTTTGGCAAATATGGGTTCAGGAAATTTCCAGTAAAAGAATTTCTGGGGACTTGGATAAGTACATGTCAGCTTGGCCTTGAAACACATGCATTTTTCAAAAGTTGAGTGACTCCAGTCTTCTTTGGACAATAGTTTGTAAATTTTTATTCCCGTTATTTTATTTTCTTTACGGAGCACTTCAATCGACAAATCTTTTATAGGTTTGCTGGATATATACATGCGTATTCTGAACACTTTTTCAATAATTGCCGGGATATCACTTTGATCATTAATATTTATATCAGCTTGTTGCAGAAGTTCTTCAAAGGAGAAGGGAATTTCTTCACGAAAGAAAATTATTTCGTCTTTGGCTGTTTGAATTTTAAACGGATCTCCTAAAGTGAACAGGCATACCAATTTGTAATTTAATAGTTCTGGTTCGCGCAGATGTTTACGGTAGGATAATTCTTGTCTGATTATGGGGTGGGTGGCTTTTGGAAAGTTATCACTACCTTTATTGATTGAAACGGTGTAATCAAACTCGGTTCGGAAACTGACTTTACGGGTAAATCTGTGTATGATAGGCATTAAGACATTTTCAGTATAAGGTTGACCAGTGACATTGGATAGAGAGTTTTTTGCTACATTTTCCAAACGGCTATGACAGAAATCACTCAGCATAGGATCGCGATCGTCGTAAAGGCTTTTACAAATGTCAGTTAATTCATGGTGTGTCTCTTTGCGTAGATAATTAGTGAGTAGAATATCTATCAATAAAACCGATACACAGGAACTAGCTAAGGAAAGGGACAGTTCTTGATATAATTCGTAGTTTTCACTATGTGCCTGAAACCACAAGTAGGCTACCAGTGAAATACTACCGAGAATGAACACGATAAGTCCTATTTTAGAAATTTTCTCGCGAATTAATTTCTTTAATAATCCTTTGTTTTCCTCAGAAATTTTTTCATAATCTTGATTATGGTTTATGCTCATATCTGTATTAGTTTGGAGAGTATAAGATGATATTCATTTATAGGATAAGTCTATTGATTGAGACTTAGCACTTGTTTATATAATCTGTTTCAATAAAGAATTGTTACAATACAAAATATATCTTAACACTGTACAATTACTTTAATTTTTAATTAAAAGAGGCATTCATTGTTTGGACGAACAAAAATAATAAAAACAATATTAATGTTTATCCTTCTATTTTTGTTTTTTGTTCTTTCTCTGCCATCATTTGGGTCAGTGATTTGCTTTGGGTGACTACGTATACCCCGGTAAAAATCAAAAAAGTTGCGAAAGCTTTTATCCAACTGAATGTGGCTATTCCGATATAGACGGAAACACTGGTTCCCACAATAGGTTGTATATAATTATACATGCTAACCACTGTAGGACGCAGTGTCTTTTGTCCAACTAGTACAAGTATATAAGCAAAGAAAGTACCGAACAGGATTACATATCCGACTTCCCACCATACTTCGGGAGGGAAAGCGTTATAGGTTAGGGAGGAAAAATCGTTGTAGGTGAAAGGAATAAAACAGAGGGTGGCATAAGTAAACATCCATTTCATTAAAGTAAAAATATGGTACTTGGATATGAGCTTTTTGAAAAGAGTCAGATAGCAGGCAAAACTGATTTGTGCAATAATACAAAGTATATCCCCCAGCATATTTCCGTTTTCCGTTGATGGTGAATGATTACTAAGGATCAATACCAATGCTCCGATGGCTCCCATGAAAAGTCCTGTGACTTTTTTAGGAGTGATAGGTTCTTTCAGAAATAGGGCTGCCAGGATCATAGTCACAATGGGTAAAAAAGTTGAGACAACTGATGCATCTACAGGTGAAGTGAGGGATAGACCAAAGGTAAATAGGCCCTGGTTAAAGACTATACTCAATAATCCGGCAAAAAATAATAACATGAGATCGTGTGGATTTACTTTTTCCTTAGGAGTAAACAGGGAGGCTATCCAAAAAAGAATAGCAGCTCCGAACATCCGCATGGTAGCTAGTGACAGACTTGTAATACCGGCAAGCATAGCTGATTTGCCAATGGGAGCCATCAATCCCCACATACTTTCTGCTGTTAATAAAGCGATGTGAGCTTTTACTATTTTTAGGTTCATTTGAAACCTGAATGTTTGAATAAATATGAATTATGAGATAATGTTTGGTAGCAATAAAAGTATAAAAAAATCGGATTTAATTGCACTAAATCCGATTTTTTGTGTTCGTTTGTTCTTCTTTTTCAAATTTCTTCAGGTCTTTGAAGTCTTTTGTGGATTGATCATGTTTATGGGGATCAGGACTTTGATTTTAATAATAATTGTTGATTATTCTGATCGCCCCATTCAGTCATTAATTGGCGGAAAGCCGGATAATCTGACGGAGTGATTAGTTTTTTCCGAAGTTCAAGAGAACATCGCACAGTTATTTGCTGACCTTCCTGATGGATGGAAATTAGCAGGGAACCTACTTTATTTTTGATTTCTTTCCGGATTTCCCTGGAACAAAGGGTCAGATAGCTTGGGAGCTCCACTGTATAATTATAATCTTCGGTAATGATATTCGGTAATAGCAGATTATTAGTCCGTTTACTGTTGTACCGGGCGTAATTGTGAGTCCGTAAAATTCCTTTGTTGGTTTGCGGCAAATTTAAAAGCAAATAATCTTCTTGTTTAGTAATAGTCACAGGGGAGATACCACTAATTGTCGTATTTTCATCAGTTTGTCTGATTTTCCGGTCTTGGTTGATCTGGATGAGTTCATCAGCAAAATTGGGACTATAGGATGAATATAGATTGCTAAAGGTTGCCTGAATGGTAGCTTTTGTATCTTTCCATTGTATACTGGCCTGATATTGAATTTTTGAAGGTTGCTGCTGGTTGGGAAGTTCTTCTGCATTAGTCAGGTTCAGTAAACAACTGCAATTGAGGGCTGCCGGTGATTTTGAAAATGGGCTCAGCCGATAAGTTTTACCCTCAACTTGAGCCTGGACAAATAGGTGTTGTACTGCTTTGAGACCATAGGCCGGAGAATTGTCAAGTGCGAAAGCTGCAACCGGTATTGCTGGTATACCTGCTGTTTTTAACAGTGCGGTTAAAAGGTTCACTTTTTCAGCTTCCGTACCGTAAGCAGATTGCAGGATATCACTGACCGGACGTAAGCGGTAATTGGTTTCAGCCAGGGTTAACGGGCAGTTATCGATATGGCTAAGTATATAATTGTGGATTGTTTGGAGTTGTTCTGTCTGATTCTTGCAATGTTGGATCAATTCTTGGGTAAAAGTTGTTAAGGATTCATTGTGGTCAAATTGTTTATAAATGGTCTGAAGTGCTTCCTTGGTCGAAGGATAGGTTGAAAACAGGAGACCAGGAATATCTCCATTTGGTAGTCCTGTTTCCGGTGCACGTGACATAGCCGGAAGGTTGCGGAAAATCCACTTCAGTTGTTGGTTATTTCCGGAAGACTTTTTTTCCGGTTGTTGTCGAATGCCTGTTGTGGCATAATGAACAGTCGCTTTATCCGGAAGGTTGAATGTTAATTGATATTCCTTAACCGGGGAAGATTTGAGTAAAGGTTGGTATACATCTATGGCAGGGAGACAACCGGGTTGAGAGATGATAGAATAGTCGAGCACTATGGTTGCCCCTAATTCGAGTCCTGTATGTACGATGACCATTTCTTTAAGGTAATTATAAGCGGCGGCGTTTTTGGCATGGGCAGGGAGAACTTCGACAAAAGCGTTTGCCGGGGTACGTACAAACGTACCATCTTTCTGTCTGACATAAGAATTGTGGATTTTCAGTTCCTGATATTGGGGGTTGTAAGTGATAAAAGTTTCTCCGTAAGTGGAATTCATGGCGGTATGTGTGAAGAGGGTCAACTCTTGGTAACAACGATATTCCTGGCTTCCGTCTGGATGAAGAGTCCAGGTTTCCTGATATTTTCCATACTCTGCTTCGGCAGGAGTTGCAAGACTTTGAATCGTTGAAAGCAGATAAACGGAAAGTAAAATTATGATTTGACTGTATTTCATATTTTTCTTATTTAGTTTTCATTTTATCGTTTAATAATCAGATAATCGCCAAAGCTTTTGTGTGAGAGGAGAGCATTGCGGAAACCTTCCCAGTCATTTGCTTCATAGATCCGTTTGTTGAGCATTAATTTCTGATGGATTTCAACATTATTTTTCTGTTGACGGATATATCCTTCGAAGGTGGCAGCAGAACTATGTTTTTCTTCATCTTTGGAGGTACTCAGACGATAACCTTTGGGAAGCTGGATGGTTTCATGCAATTCAACCAAGCGTGAACAGGCATCTCTGAAACCATATTTTCGTTTGTCTGACGAAGTATTGATGGAAAGATAACTCCGGACCTGATTATAAAGGTTATTCATTGTCAGTGGTTTGAGTAGCATTTCATTTTGACCGACAATGGCATAGTCCGGAATTTCATACCGAAAGGTGATTTTTATCGGTCCGCTTTGATAGTCTTTGGGATTTTTTCCCCAATTAACCTGGATTAACCGGGCTTTGGGAGATATTGACAGCAATTGATTTTCCATTGTATTCATCCATTCGGATTGCCATCCTGTGGTGAATACACGCCGGATACTTCTGTCGGATTGTCCTTCGGCTGTGATTGTGAATTCTCCGGTTAATGTTCCCTGAAGATCGATTTTGTTATTGGCCTGAATACGGACATAATGGTTTTCAGGAGCAGAAACAGGAGTAATGCATAGATCTGAACCTTCGGGTACTCCCGGAAGGTAATTTTGTTGTTGCTCGGCACTGCTCCAGAGTTCGCGGCAGAAAGGAACCCAGGTTGGGTCTAATGGCATGTAGGTACCATTGCTGAGTTTGACAACTGCCACACAATGGTTGAAATGGTCTGCAGGTATGGATTCAACCCGGCTACCGGCCATAGTCATTGCCGGATAAGCTTCGAAACCTGCCATGCGCAGGAAAGAAATCAGAGTCCCTGCTATGTCTTTACATACTCCACAACGGTCTGTGTAATTCATTTGAGTGTTGTGCAGGGTAAATCCTTCTCCTTTGCCCATGGTGATCCCTGCATAACGGATATTATCTGCCACCCAATGGGTCAGAACAGCAATTTTTTCCATTTCATTCTTTTTACCCCGGATTAATTCATTCACTTTTTTCTGGGCCGGAGCGTATGTTGCAAAGCTACCATAATCTTCATTGGTTTTATAGAACCAGAGTGATTTGTCCTGCCAACAGGGGGTAGATGACATCATCAATTTCGGAGCAGCATCGTACAGATCGACCATATTGGGCTCTTTGCGGAAAGGCTGTATATCCGTTTTTGAAAAACAGTACAGTTTGCGGTTATCGGCAAAGCGCATGGAAGAACTGCATTCTCCCTGATAAAACTGAAACTGCATTTCTTTTTCTTTGGGGATAGAGACTTGGTATACTTTACGAAGGGTAGGCTGTTCACACCAAAAGGGTACGATGTCATAAAATTGACCCCGCATAGGGGGGATAAAACGGTCTTCGTCTGAATTACCGGATAAAAGTGCATACGTAAATCCTTTTTTGCTAATTTCATATTCGACGATATCTCCGGGTTTCAATTGCCCTACTTCAATCATGATCTGGCGGGCACCCCAGTAGATGGCTCTTGCCGGGGCCGTATAATCCTTGGCTTGAGATACGTCAAGCCGGACGGTATTGCCATTCGCTTTGTAAATATTGACATACCGGAATTCTGCAAAAGCCGTCAATGGATCATAGTCATAGCTGATGATCCGGTTTGATAATGCCCCTGCAACATTTTGGACCAGGATGGCTTTATAAACGGAAAAAGTACCGGAACCGGTTTCTGAGACCGTTACGGCCGTACTGTCCAAGAGGACGACTTCAGGATACGTACGGTATTTTTCTGCCTGAACAGTTTTTTGTCTCAATACCTGTTCTTGCTGTGCTATGGAATAACAAGAAGAGAGCAAGAGTAAGGTGCAGATCAGTAAATGTTTCATGTAGAAATCAAAATTTAATGAGTATTATTTTCATGTTTATTGTGTGCTAAAGATAATAATAATTTAGAAGTTGTAATATTTGAAAAGATTTACTCCTATTGATTAATTTTTAAAAATTAGAAAATATTGAAAAATATATTTTGTTATTCATTTCAATTTGCAGATTATATATTGAATACTTACCTTAAAATTATGTGTAAATGAATCGGATAGTTATTGTTTTATTGTAATAAAAATAATCAAGTTATGAGGGGTACCTTTCAAGTTCTGTTCTGCACTAAGAACCAGGCCGTTAAAAATGGCCGTATCTCTGTCATGGAATGTATTACCGTCAACGGAACGACGGCGAGTTTCAGCTGCAAGGTGATGTTCCCCTTGTGCTTTGGGATGCCAGGGGCAAATCCGGGGAGGCAAAACATCTGAATCAGGAATTGGAGAATATCAAGGCGCAAATCAGCAAACACTATCAATATCTCGTGGACTATGACTCGTTTGTGAGTGCGAAGAAGGTTTATGACCGCAACAACGGCTTTGGCGGGGATATCCATTCATTGATGGAGAGCTTCGACATTCAGATCCGCGTTAATACATTGAAATGGCTGATGTATCTGGCAATGGACGGGGGATGGATTCATAAGCACCAGTTCAAGAAGTTCGTGTGTAAGCCAGAATACAAGAAATGTCCTTTCCTCTCGGAGGAGGACCTGCAACGCGTTATCAGCGTTAAGCTAAGCTACAAGCGGCAGCAGGCCATCCGGGACATGTTCGTCTTCATGTGTTTCAGCGGCCTGGCCCATGCCAACCTGAAGGAGCTTACTTACCGGAATGTCCGTACGGATTCAACCGGCTTTCAACCGATACTCGTTGGGGGTCATCCCTACAACCTTCTTGAACATCCGGTTCAAATGATGCGGATAATTGAACCCGAGGTCGTATGCGATTTCGCTGATTGTTTTCTCGCTCTCCGTTAGTCGTTCTTTTACTTTTTCCATAACAGCGAGTTGTATATATTCTTGAGCTGACTTTCCAGTCTCCTTTTTTATCAGATCTCCGAAATAATTCGGGGAAAGGCATACTTTGTCCGCGCAATACTGCACGGTTGGCAAACCGATGCTTTGGGGCAGGTCGGAATCGAAATAATTGCGCAGGATATCCTCGAATTTGTCCAATACACTACGATTGCTTATTTCACGGGTTACGAATTGCCGCTCATAAAACCGCATACAATGATTAAGCATAGTTTCTATATTGGATGCTATTATTTGCTTGGTATGCTTGTCAACGGCATGTTCCAGTTCCGCACGAATTTCATGGAAACAATTAAGAACGATAGCCTTTTCTCGTTCCGACATGTGTAAGGCTTCATCCGAACTATATGGGAAAAATGAATAATCCTTCATCCGGCGAGCTAAAGGAGTTCCATACAACAAATCCGGATGAAACATCAGCACGAGGCCTTTAGGGTTCGACGTTTCGCCACCGTCATCCACACCAGCTATCTGCCCCGGAGAGATAAACAGCATCGTTCCCTCCTGATAGTCATATTTGCTACGCCCGTAAAGAATTGTTCCACAATCCAATTCTTTGAAAAACACACAATAAAAGCCGAAATTCTTGCGGCAATGCTTGATGGATTTCAACTGGGACAAGTCCGTCATACTCACCAGCGGATGCAATGTTTCCACTCCCAAAAGGCGGTTGTAATCCTGAACTTGTTCCAATTTTATTATATTTTCCTTATTCATACTATTACTTAATTACATTTCCACATCCAAAGATAGGGATTAAAAGTGATAATCGAGAGCATAAATCACCTTATCTGTAATAACGGTTATCAAATCAGTAATATGTGTTATCGGATTGAATAGCAGCAGTATGGTTCAGTAATTACGGTTATTCCATCCGTAATTTGTGTATAGCTGTTTGGAAACAAACTATTTAATTTTGTGTCATCGATAATTGAATAATTAACAATAAAAAGAAGTGATATGAAAAGAATCTATTTTGTAATGATGTTCATTGTCTGTGCCATGCCGCTATGGGCATCCTGTTCGACAGATGATACTGAACCGTTGCCGGAGCCGAAACCCTTAGTGCCTTCGGGCAATACCAAAACACTTGTCGCCTATTATTCCGCTACAGGCAATACCCATGCGGTCGCAATGCGTATTGCGGAACTCACCGGAGCGGATATTTATCGCATAGCTCCGAAGCGGCCATATGCGGCAGACCCGTATGATGACAGTCAGCTTATTCAGAACGAAGCCTACAATGATTTGCGTCCGGACGTAAGTAATCTCCCGTCTGCGGAAGATATCGCCAAGTACGATACCATTTTTGTAGGATCGCCTTTGTGGTGGCACCAACCAGCTATGGTAGTCTGTACTTTTCTCGATGCCTATGATCTTAGCGACAAAGTGATTGTTCCATTCATTACATACGGTGCCTGCACCTATCTGAATGAAGGTATGCAAAAACTCTTCAAATGTACGCCTAATTCAGTCCATATACCGGAGAGTCTGCCGGAAGACATTGACCCCGGCAACATCCGTGAACCGCAGAATGATGATGAAGGTATCGATGTGCCTAATAGCGCCGGTGCAGTGGAAGGATGGTTGAATAGAATAGGATTGTTGAATTAAACCGAATGATAATGAATATGAAAACAATTAAATTACTGACATATATAGTCATGAGCATAGGAATGGCATTTTCCGCACAGGCACAGGCTGCATCCGGACTGGATGCCAGACAACAGGCCATTGCCATCATTTCGGCATTTACAGCACGTGGTGACATGGATAAACTTAAAGCTGAATTTGAAAACGGACTCGATTCCGGACTGTCAATTAACGAAATCAAGGAGGTGTTGGTACAAATGTACGCCTATTGCGGTTTCCCTCGCTCCCTGAATGCATTGAACTTGTTTATGACAACGGTTGAAGAGCGTAAGGCGGCCGGTAAGACAGATGAGGTCGGCAAGGAAGCCACACCGTTGGACAATAGCACGGATATGTACGAACTAGGAGAAGAAGTTAGAACGGCATTGGTCGGACGTCCTGTTACCGGTAAGGTCTATGACTTCTGTCCTGTAATCGATGAATATCTCCGTTCACATCTGTTCGGAGCAATTTTTGCCCGCGATAACCTTAATCATGAGAACAGGGAGCTTGCAACAGTCGGGGCGTTGGCCGGAATGAATCTGGAAAGCCAGTTGCGTTCGCATTTGTCCATCTGCAAAAATATCGGTTTTACAGAAGCGCAACTTCGTGGATTCGCAACCCTTGTTTCCGAAAAAATCGGTAGTACGGAGGGACAGACTGTCGGTCGTGTTTTGGACATTATATTCAACAAATAATAAAATCAATATACAATGAACAAATCAATAATTCTTATTATAATAGCAATTATGGCAACTTCATGCGGTAATTCCCAGACGAAAGTCGAGGATGCAAAAGAGGTTTATGCCGATGTTTTTCCTAAAGGGAATTTGTTGAAAGAGAATCCGAATTTTACAGGCGACGCATGGTTGCAATCTTTTATCACTGTCGCCGATTCGATGGACTGTACAGTGGGGAACGTGACTTTTGCCCCCGGTGTTCGTAACAGTTGGCATTCGCATCCCGGAGGACAGATTCTTCTCTGCACATCCGGTAAAGGATATTATCAGGAAAAAGGCAAGACTATACGTCTGCTCCTTCCTGGCGATGTGGTCAAAATCCCGGCAGACGTCATTCATTGGCATGGAGCGGCACCAAATAGTGAATTTACCCATATCGCTATCGGTACACAAACGTCCAAAGGCGGAGCCGTATGGTATGCCCCTGTAACCGATGAGGAATACAATAGTTACAAAGAATAAAGTTCATAGAAATAATCATTAAAACATATGACAATGAAAAAGATATTTATGACAACGCTGTTTGGTACGGCTCTTTTGTTTGGATCTGCCGTAGCACAAAACAAAATTTTTTCCGACCTTAATATGGCAGATTTCAAAAGTCACAATGATAATCCGTGGGGATTGGTTTACAGTGACGCCATTACGGAGAATGTTTCCGGCAAAGTGAATATTCATCCGATCACCTATATCCTGAACGGATTGAAAATAGCTGCCAATGTATATACTCCGGCCGGATATGATTCGACCAAAAAATATCCGGCATTAGTAGTCGCTCATCCCAACGGCGGTGTGAAAGAACAGGTTGCCGGACTGTATAGCCAACGTATGGCCGAGGAAGGATACATCTGTCTCGCCTTTGACGCCGCTTATCAGGGAGCCAGCGAGGGTGAGCCGCGCAATACGGACAAGCCCGCCAATCGAGTAGAGGACATACATCGCGCTGCCGACATCCTTGCACAATATCCGGGTGTAGATGCAGGCCGTATCGGCATTCTCGGCATTTGTGGCGGCGGAGGCTACACGCTGGCGGCTGCGCAGACCGACAAACGGTTCAAGGCTGTCGCCACACTCAGCATGTTCAACACGGGACTCGTTCGCCGCAACGGTTTCCTCGATTCGCAGATAAACAGTGTGCAGGAACGTCTGGCTGATGCCTGCGCCGCCCGCCAAAGAGAAGCGGAAGGGAATGCGCCAGAGTATGTCGGCGACATGAGCGGTGTAACTCCCGAGCAGGCGGCAAAACTTCCGTTCGACCTCTATCGGGATGGTTATGCCTATTACCTCCAGACACACGCTCATCCCAATTCGACGTTCAAATATACTAAGAGCAGCTTGATGGATCTGTTCGCATTCGATGCCAGTGAGGGAATGCACCTTATCAACCAACCGTTATTGATGATGTCGGGAGATATTTCGGACACATTCTATATGACCGAACAATGCTACAGCAAGGCGACCGGCACACAAAACAAGGAGCTATTCCTTATTCCAGGTGCTACGCATATCAAAACCTACTGGCAGCCGGAATATGTGAATCTCGCTGTCGGAAAATTAACGGAGTTTTTCGGGAACAACCTTTAGATGACCTCCGGACATAAATACAAGTCTGTCATAGGAATATATCTATTGCATCGACCTTCTCGATTGAATACATATCGGGGAGGTCGATATGTATCCATACTTTTTTGCATCGGTTTGTCACAGAGCATTCTGCGGATTCCGTAATTACGGTTATTCAGTCAGTAATATGTGTATCGGATGACTGTTTCAAACCCGCTAATTTTGCATTATGAAAATAAACAAAGAGATGATTATCAACAAAATAAATATATTAAATGGAAATGAAAAAGTATCTGATTTATCTGATGATGTCATTGGCAATTGCAGGGTTCAACAGTTGTACCGATGACGACTCCGTGGAACCTCAAAATCCGGAAATAGAGACTCCGGAGAATCCCGATGAACCTGAGACGCCGACAGACCCGGAAAATCCCGATGAACCGAATGACCCCGATACTCCCGAAAATCCTGAAGAACCGGAAAACCCGGAGACTCCGGAACAAGGTGGTAAAATTCTTGTCGCCTATTTCAGTTGGGGAGGGACCACTCAACGTATGGCGCAGGAGATTGCGAATCAAACCGGAGCAGACCTTTTCCGTATCGAACCTGTCGTTCCTTACCCGACTGAATATACTCCCTGCACGGAAGTTGCCCGTGAGGAGCTTGACAACAATGCACGCCCTGCAATTGCCGGGACTGTGGTTGACTGGACTGAATATGAGACTATTTTCATCGGATGTCCTGTTTGGTGGCATACGGCACCGATGATTATCAATACGTTTTCTGAAAGCTATGACTTCTCTGGGAAAACCATCATCCCGTTCTGCACATACGCTTCAACTTACCGGGACGAAACGCTTGCACGTATAGTGGAGCTTACGCCTGATGCAAATCATTTGGATGGAGAGGGCTTGACCTCAAGTCGAATCACTTCCCGGAATATCAGTTCTTGGTTGTATAGAATCGGAATTATCGAATAAAAATAACTTAAAATAAATATAAAATGGAAACAAGACTTTCGTTCAGTATGTATGTGCCGACCCATGTTCTGTTCGGCGCAGGCGGGCTTGACAATCTCGGGGAACAGTCCATGCCCGGGAAAAAAGCGCTGCTTGTTATCTCCAACGGCAAATCGACCCGGAACAACGGGTATTTGGCACGCACGGAGGAACAGATGCGTAAGGCCGGCATAGATTATGTCATTTTCGATAAAGTGGAGGCAAATCCGCTTAAATCCACAGTTATGAGCGGTAGCGAAATGGCCCGAGCCAATGGTTGTGACATGATTGTGGCACTCGGTGGAGGCAGCGTGATGGACGCGGCAAAAGCAATGGCTGTCGTTTCAACCAATGACGGTGATTTGTGGGACTATATCGGTTGTGGTACTGGTAAAGGAAAGCCTATTGCAAATACCCCTCTGCCGGTTGTAGCCATTACGACCACCGCCGGTACAGGTTCCGAAACTGACGCCGGATGTGTGGTCACCAATCCGGAGACTACGGAGAAAGTCGGTTTGAAAACGCCGTTGATTTTTCCGAAATTGGCCATCGTCGATCCGGAACTGATGACCACTGTTCCTGCACATTTCACCGCATTTCAGGGATTCGATGCCCTTTCGCACAGTCTGGAAGGATACGTGTCAAAATTCGCCAATCTGATGAGCGACATGTATGCCATCACAGCCATCGAAAATGTATCACGCTATCTGGCCCGTGCCGTGAAGGATGGCAATGATATGGAAGCCCGCTCACGTGTGGCGTTCGGCAATACATTGTCGGGAACAGTCATGTGTGTAGGCACGACTTCGAGCCAGCATTCGCTCGAACATGCGATGTCTGCTTATCACCAGAATTTGCCCCACGGCGCAGGACTTATCATGTTAAGCAGGGCTTATTTCGGTCGTCTGATTGATGCCCACGTATGTGATGAACGTTTTATACGTATGGCTCAGGCTATGAGTATGACCGATGCGGACAAGCCCGAAGATTTCATCACGGTACTCAACCGTCTGCTCGAAGAATGCGGAGTGGCTGAACTTAAAATGTCGGACTATGGTATCACCCCTGACGAGTTCGGTGCTTTCGCTGACAATGCGATGGGGCCGATGGGAGGTCTGTTCGCCTGTGACCGGATAACATTGAACAGAGAAGATTGTATCGCTATTTATCAGGCTTCATATAAATGACTATGCGACTGAAGAGTTATATATTAACACTTTGTTGTATCCTTTCTTCCGCCTGTCACGCGGGAGAAAGGAACAATGCAAATATGCAAAATCCTATGAAGGTAAAAGCAGTATGCGGAACGTACCAGGCAGTAATTGTATTGGAAGACAATGCCACCGATTAAAAACGTATGAGGTCGGGGAGTTCGTTTATTGGGATAAAGGCCCGGGAATAGCAGTTTTTTATCGACAGGGAAACAATGAAATCAGTGCCGGAATTATCCGTATGGGATACATTGAATCGGGAATTGAACTGTTTGAAACCCCCAATGATATCGAGGTAAAGTTTGAACTTATTGTTGAATGAAATGAGAACTGGACTTGTCTGCCGATACAGCCCATGTCAGTAAAATAGCATGTATCTTCAGCGCCTTTAACTTATGTATCAGCATTTCATGATCGGTATCACCAGTAATTGAAGATTATTTGTCTGAATGGATATAGTACGGCTGAGTTCACCAGTATTAAGGAAATAGGAGTATTTAAAAATAAATGACCATTAAAAAGGCCGGTTCATATATTTAACCGACCTTTTTAGTAATTTATCGCTTTATCCATGAAGGGAGCCTAACGGATTTCAGCACCCAGCATGTGCCGATAGGACCCTATCAGTTTATTCATAATCTTGTCGATTTGTTTGTCGGTGAGGGTTTTTTCTTCATCCTGGAGGGTGAAACTCACTGCGTATGATTTTTTATCGGCCCCTAACTTTTCCCCTTCATAGACATCGAACAAATTGACAGATTTGAGTAAGTTCTTTTCCGTTCGCATTGCAAGTTCGCGTACCTCTTTAAAACTGACTTTTTTATCCAATAACAATGACAGATCACGTTTTACAGCCGGGAATTTGGGCATAGGAGTAAAGGTGATCGTATGGTTTTTTATAGCTTTCAGGATATTGTCCCAAGAAAATTCTGCGTAATAAACCTCCTGTTCAATATCTGTTGTTTTCAAAATTTTATGAGCCAGCATTCCGATGGTTACGATGTGTTTGCCGTTTTGGGTATAAGTAAGCCCTTCGCGGTAAATATCTTCACTACAGGTATCAATATTCAGATTGGTTACTTTAAAACCCAAGCGGTTTAAAACCATTTCTGCATAGCATTTGAGATTGAAAAAGTCAGTTTTCTGTTCTTGCTATTCCAGGAAACCAGGGATTTATTTCCAGTGATGAATAAAGCCAATTTGTCTTTCTCCTGATATTGTTTCAGATGATTATCTCCCTCTTTCCGATGGAAAGTATAGGCTTTGCCAAATTCAAATAATCGCAGGTTACTGTTTTTCCGGTTGATATTATAAGCAATGGTTTCCAATCCTCCGAATAGCAGGCTTTGACGCATAGCATTCAGGTCTGCACTTAGCGGATTGAACAGCATGACTGTATTTTCCGGTTTATACGTTTCTGAATTTTCAAAATAAGAGGCTTTTGTCAGCGAGTTATTCATGATTTCATTAAAACCATTGGCAGCTAATAGATCTGCGATTTTATTTTTTAATTGAAAATCATCCGGTTTCTCAGAATAACTAAGTGTAGAATTTACCTTTGCCGGTACTTCAATATTATTGAATCCGTAAATACGCAGGATATCTTCGATCACATCAGCTTCACGACGAACATCCACCCGGTAAGGTGGAATGTGCAACAACAGACTTTCTGCATTTTCACGTACAATTTTTATCTCCAACGAACAGAGGATTTTTTTGATTGTGTCGTGACCGATGGCTTTTCCAATCAGACGATCGATGTTACTGTATTTTACTTCAACCTCAAAGTCGTCCACCGGATCCGGATATATGTCGATGATTTCGGAAGTGATTTGGCCTCCACCCAGTTCTTTGATCAAAAGGGCAGCCCTTTTCAGTGCATAAATCACAATATTGGGATCGGTACCTCTTTCGAAACGGAAAGAAGCATCGGTATTCAGGCCATGACGCCGGGCTGTTTTGCGGACAAAGACAGGATCAAAGCAAGCACTTTCAAGGAAAACATTGGTTGTGTTTTCAGTGATTCCGCTTTCCAGACCTCCGAATACTCCGGCAATACACATCGGTTCTTTTGTGTTGCACACCATCAGGTCGTTTTCGTTTAATTCACGTTCTACTCCGTCGAGAGTAGTGAATTTGGTTCCGGTCGGAAAACTACGGATAATAACTTGATTCCCTTTGATTTTATCTTTATCAAAAGAATGGAGGGGTTGGCCTGATTCAAATAAAATGAAATTAGTAACATCCACTACATTATTAATGGGATGCAAGCCAATCGCCTTTAGTTTGGTTTGCAACCATTCGGGAGATTCCTGCACTTTTACCCCTTCTATGCATACTCCTGCATACCGCAGCAAGCTTCAGGACGTTGTACTTCAATGGAAATACCGGCTGTGTTGCGATCCACCTGAAAAGCTTCCACTGACGGTAAGGTATAATGAATGTCCTGTTGTTGTTGCAGGTAAGCTGCTAAGTCCCGGGCAACTCCCAAGTGGGAGGCTCCGTCTGCGCGGTTGGGCGTAATATCTACTTCAATGGTGTAATCGGTTGTGATATGATAATACTCCGAAGCAGGCATACCTACGCGGGCGTCAGCAGGCAGAACGATGATGCCGCTATGATCATGGCCGATACCAATTTCATCTTCAGCACAGATCATACCTTCGGATTCCTGTCCCCGGATTTTGGATTTTTTAATGACAAACTCTTTATCTCCGTCATAGAGAACCGTGCCAATAGTTGCTACAACTACTTTCTGACCTGCAGCTATGTTAGGGGCACCACATACAATAGGAGTAAGGCGTCCGTCTCCCAAGTCAACAGTGGTTATATGCAAATGATCCGAATCGGGATGGGCTTCACACGTTTTTACTTCTCCGATCACCAACCCTTTTAGTCCGCCCCGAATAGATTCGAATTTTTCGTAACCTCCAACTTCCAGGCCTATGCTGGTCAGGATTTCACAGATCTTTTCAATTTCCAGATCCGTTTTTAAATAGTCTTTCAGCCAATTTAAAGATATATTCATAGCGATATAATTTACCGTTTAGCAGGTGTGTATTTCTTATTTTATTTTCAGCATTTTCTCAATGGGAGCCCAGGCTCTTTCCCGAATATCTTCCGGTATTTGAACCTGAAATTGTTCTTTTTCGAGTGCTTCCAGTACATTTACAAGCGTGACTTTTTTCATCTGTCCACAAATTGTTGTGGGATGAACCGGGATAAATTCTTTTGTCGGATTGTCTTTCTGTAATTTGTGTATTGTTTCAATTTCAGTTGCAATTACAAATTGTTGTTTGGGGGAACTGGCAGCGTGTTTAATCATTCCGGCTGTAGAGTACATATATGCCTGTGGCATATTTAAAATACGGTCATCCTGTGAACAATTGGATTCCGGATGAATAAGAATATCAGCTTCTGGATATGTCTTGCTTTTTTCCAGGATCATATCAGCTGTGATACGTTCGTGTACACAACAATCCCCGTTCCAGAGCTCCATTTGACGGCCGGTTACTTTCATGATCCAGCCTCCCAGGTTTTTGTCAGGGACAAAAAGTATTTTTTTATCTGCAGGGATACTCTGGACTACTTTTAAAGCATTAGCTGAAGTACAGCAGATATCTGTCCATGCTTTCACTTCAGCAGTAGTATTTACATAACTGACAACAATACCATCCGGATTTTTCTTTTTCCATTCCCTTAAATCATACCCTGTGATACTTTCTGCTAAGGAACAACCTGCCTGTTTGGCCGGAATCAACACTTTTTTCTTTGGAGAAATAATGGCTGCAGTCTCGGCCATGAAATGGACGCCACAAAAAACGATAATATCGGCATCGGTTTTGCCGGCTTCTTGCGATAATCCCAGTGAATCACCCAGATAATCAGCAATATCCTGTACTTCCGGACGAGTATAGTAATGAGCCAGAATAACGGCATTCTTTTCTTTTTTCAGTTGCTGTATCCTGTCAATGATTTCTGTATTCGTCATAACTTTTTTATTTTCGGCTCCAAAGATAACAAAGAAAAAGGTAAAAACCATTTTTCATCTGTACATTAGCGGTTGATATGATTAGCACATTTTGATATTCATGCTGATATCCAGAGCCGTCACGGAATGGGTCAAGGCCCCGACGCTGATAAAGTCAACTCCTGTTGCTGCCACTTCTTTTAAGCGGGAAGCTTCAGTTTTGGCTTGGCCCCGGATTATTTTTACTGCTTCTGCCATTTCATTGTTATTCATATTATCGAACATGATAATATCGGCTTTTACGGCAAGTGCTTCTCGTACTTCATCAAGATTGGTGGTTTCCACTTCAATCTTTATATTTGCAGGAACATTGGCTCTGACTGCTTTAACAGCCTGGGTAATACCTCCGGCTACTTTGATGTGATTATCTTTGATCATAGCCATGTCATAAAGTCCCATACGGTGATTGGTGGCTCCTCCATCCTTAACAGCCATTTTGTCCAGAACACGAAGTCCAGGGGCCGTTTTGCGGGTATCCAGCAATTGCGTACGTGTACCAGCTAATTCTTTTACATATTTGGCAGTCTCAGTGGCAATACCGGACATCCGTTGTAAAATGTTCAGAGAAAGGCGTTCTCCTAATAATAAGCAACGATAACTGGCCTCTATACGCAAAATAATCTCTCCTTTTTTAACAGGATCTCCGTCTTTGACCAAAGGTTCCCAGGTAAAATCTTTTTCAAACCGTTCATATACCCGTTTGGCAATTTCAAGGCCTGAGATCACTCCGTCTGCCTTCATTTTCATTTCTGCCACTGCACGTGAATGGGCCGGTATAATGGAATTTGTCGTGACGTCTCCTGTTGCAATATCCTCTTCAATGGCGAGGTCAATGAGCTGGTCAATTAATTTGTCGTATTGCATAGTTATTTTTTTGTATTAACTGGAATGGTTTGTATTTCTTTGTTTTTCTGTTGTACAATGTGATAAAGGTAACTGTTGTCTGAAACCGGAAAATCTTCCCGGTAATGACCTCCCCGGCTTTCTTTCCGATAAAGGGCTGAACGGATAATCAACTGGGCAACTGTAATCAGGTTGTGGCTGATTTGTGAGTAGTACTCGTTTTCTTCTGCGGGTATTTCCGTATTCAGCAATTGGAGCTTGTCTAACCCTTCCTGCAAAAGTGCAGCATTCCGGATGATTCCGGCATGGACAGTCATGAGACGGGCTATATCTTTTTTGAGTTGAATATAAACCGGGGCATAATGTTCGTTGCTGTGGAATCGGGGAAAGAATCGGGGTGAGGTCTCCGACCCGCGGTTTTGATGGGAAGCTTCGATAGCCCTTTTACCAAACACCAGACATTCTATCAGCGAGTTGGAAGCCAGCCGGTTGGCTCCCATAATACCGGAAGATGCCAATTCTCCGCAAATATACAACCGTTTGATATTGGTTTGTCCGTTTAAGTCGGTCCTGACGCCTCCGACCATGTAATGGGCTGCCGGTGCCACCGGAATCCGGTCGCACATATCGATACCCAATTCCCTGCATTTTTCGTAAATGTTCGGGAAACGTTTTTTCACCGTTTCCGGATTCAGGTGTTTGAGGGAGAGCCAGACAAAATCCTGGTTATATTTCCGCATTTGACTGTAAATGGATTGTGCAACAATGTCCCGGGGAGCCAGTTCGGCCAGTTCGTGTATGGCTGGCATAAAACGTTCTCCATTTTGATTGATGAGATGGGCTCCTTCTCCACGGACTGCTTCGCTGATTAAAAAAGCTTCTTCCGAATCGGTACAAATGGCAGAAGGATGGAATTGGATAAATTCCATATCTGCGATTTCGCAACCTGCATTATAGGCCAGTGCCAGACCGTCGCCAATGGTTGTGTGTGGATTGGTCGTACGTTTGTAGATTGCGGAAGTTCCCCCCAACGTGAGGAAAGTATTGGGAGCTGTAAATAATTCCTCTGATTGGGTGACCAGATTCCAGGCCCGGACGCCGTAGCATTGATTATTTTCCTGAAGTATACCTATTACACAATGGTTTTCAAAAATATCAATTTTAGGATTATTGATCACTTTACTAATCATGAAACTGGTGACCATCCGGCCTGTTGCGTCGCCTCCTGCATGTAATATTCGTTTCCGGTGGTGTCCTCCTTCAAGTCCAAGGGCCAGACTTCCGTCTTCCATGTCGAAGTGCATACCGGCTCCGATCAGTTCACGGATTCTTTGAGGCCCTTCGTTAACCAGGATATCTACAGCCGGATAATCGCATAAGCCACGCCCGGCAATAATCGTATCGTCAAAATGAAGGGACGGTGCATCGTCTTCATCCGTAACAGCTGCAATCCCTCCCTGAGCAAAGTAGGAGTTACTTTCTGTAATACCTGATTTGGTCAACAGGGCAACTCTTCCATAAGCAGCTGCATGGTAAGCTGTATAAAGGCCTGCCAGTCCGCTTCCTGCAATAATATAATCGTAATGACGCATTTTTTTAGCATGTAAATTAGTGCGAAAGTACCATTTTTTTGTAAAAAGGGGATTACTTTGAGAATTTTTTTAAGAATGGAAAGAAAAAAGATTGGTAAATAATTGGACAATCATATCTGATATAAGTTGTTTTCCATGTTGGAAAATGAATAAAAGATGAGAAATGTACTGCATTTTGCAGTAACAGTTTCTGTTTTGAGCTAAAAAATTGCCCGGCTGAATCTGGTAGATAGCTTGAGGAGTGGATGGCAGGTGAAATAAGTAACATCGGAAATGAGGATACAGTTTGACATGGAAAATTTTGTGAAGTATACGGAAAAGCAGAAAAAAGTGATTATAGAGGTCCTGAAAAGTAAGTGATGTGAATTTTCAGTCTATATTTCTGCTTTTCCATTATTTTATAGTATTTTTGCGCGTAAACCAATTAAAAACATAAGAATGATAACAAAAAATAAGTTCGTCACTGTAAGTTATGAGTTGAGAACAGATAAGGATGGAGAATTATTGGAAACTGCAGGTGCTGACCGCCCCCTGGAGTTTATTTGCGGACAAGGACAAACTTTGGAGTATTTTGAAATGAATCTGCTGGATAAGAAGGAAGGTGATAAATTTGATTTTGAAATTCCGGCAGCTAATGCATACGGTGAAGTAAACGAGGATATGGTTGTTGATTTACCGAAGGATATATTTCAGGAAGTAGCTGCCGAAGATATGGTGGTGGGCAATGTGCTTCCCATGATGG
>URJC01000003.1 GCA_900548135.1 uncultured Odoribacter sp.
CAGCCACACCTTTAGCACTCCCTCCGCTTCTCCCCGACGGATAGCCAACATACGATGAGACGGACAACGCCTCAGCAATTCCCGGAAATTAAAATAATCAGCATATTTTTCTCCCGTTTCCTCTTTCCCTTTTACCACCTTTGAACAAATCCAGGCTTCCCGTTCTACCATCCTGCGGATCCGGCCACGGGCAGCCTCACTCTCACTAACCCATTCCGCTATAATATCACGCGCCCCCTGCAAGGCATCCGTTTCATCATTCACTTCACCCTTTACAAAAAGCATAGCCTTCATCGCAACTTCTCCCTGCTCCTGCCGCATCAGAATTGCTGCCAAAGGTTCCAACCCTTTCGCTTTTGCCTTTGACGCCCGGGTTTGTTTCTTAGGTTTATAAGGAAGATAAAGATCTTCCAGTACCCGCATTTCCCGACACTCCCGGATTTGCTTTTCCAGCCCGGAAATCAGTTTCTCCTGTTCACGGATATGATCTAACACAGAAGATTTACGTTTCTCCAGTTCCTGAAATTGGGCATATAAAGTTTTTATCTCCCCAATCCGTACTTCATCCATATTACCGGTTTTCTCTTTCCGGTAACGGGCTATGAAAGGGATGGTCGCACCATCATCCAACAATTCCAATAAATTCCGGATGGCTTTATTATCACCACCGGTCTTCTCCTGAATAAAACAAACTGGATCAAGATAATACTCCATATAAAAAAATTTAGCTACTTCTTTACAAAAGTAGCTAAATTTCATCAAAATACCACAAACACAGACACACAGAGTGTCATTTATTGTTAAACCAACTATTTATTTCGGCTGCTTTCCGATATAAGCCAGAATACCTCCATCCACGTACAACACGTGACCATTCACAAAATCAGAAGCTTCTGAAGCCAGGAATACAGCTGGTCCCATCAAATCTTCGGCATTTCCCCAACGGGCGGCCGGTGTCTTTGCGATAATAAACTGATCAAACGGATGCCTTGAACCATCCGGCTGAATTTCACGCAACGGAGCAGTCTGAGGAGTAGCGATATAACCCGGCCCAATGCCATTACACTGAATGTTATACTCACCATATTCAGAAGCAATGTTACGGGTCAACATTTTCAAACCGCCTTTAGCTGCTGCATAAGCAGAAACCGTTTCCCGTCCCAGTTCGCTCATCATCGAACAAATATTGATAATCTTTCCGCCTCCTTTTTTTATCATTGAAGGAATCACAGCCTTGGATACAATAAAAGGAGCATTCAGATCCACATCAATCACCTGACGGAACTCAGCAGCAGACATTTCAATCATCGGAATACGTTTAATGATACCGGCATTATTAACCAAAATATCAATCACCCCCACCTCTTTCTCTATTTTAGCCACCAACGCATTCACCTGCTCTTCACTGGTCACATCACATACATAGCCGTAAGCTTTTATACCTTCAGCTTCATAAGCAGCCAACCCTTTATCCACCAGCTCCTGCTTAATATCGTTAAACACAATCGTTGCTCCTGCCTGAGCAAATCCCTTTGCTATTGCAAACCCAATTCCGTAAGAAGCACCTGTGACCAATGCAATCTTACCTTCTAACGAAAAATTAACCATCTTCTTATTTTTAATTTATTAAAAATCAATCATTGCGATTGGAAATCATTTGTACAATCGATAGCACAAAAATAATAAAAATGTACTTATAAACAATAAAAAGAAAGTAAAATATATAAAATGGAAATAATTATATAAAAACGATTGGAAGGTCAGTTATTTTGTAGCGCTAAGGGGAATCGAACCCCTGTTTTAAGAATGAGAATCTTACGTCCTAACCCCTAGACGATAGCGCCCTAACAGTACTGAAAAAGCCTAACGTGTAGGCTTCATCTGAGCTGTTAGTGAGATTTGAACTCACGACCTCTTCCTTACCAAGGAAGTGCTCTACCCCTGAGCTATAACAGCATACGCTTCACTTTTCCATAAGCCGAACCATGTCCTTCATTGAAAAGCGGTACAAAGGTAATGCTTTTACAACACAATGCAAATTTTCCGGAACTAATTTTATGATTATTTTATACACAACGTATCAACAGGATACATAAACTATTGACAACGATTTATTTAAAAAATGATATTTTAAATACCAATTCATCATTCTATCCATTCATTTTTTATACCACTGATCTCTCCAAATATGAAATAGCCGGAATATATTAAACCCTATAATAACGCATTACCCATATTGCCCATTATAAAAAATATTATTCACTCAATCCAAATATAAATTGTATTTTTAAGCAAAATAAAAAGAAGAAATCATGAAAAAATTGAAAACATTTTCCTCGCTTTTATTTGCCCTGTTGCTTTGGTCCGAAAGCTTTGCCGATCAAGTGGTTCGGATAGCCTGTATTGGTAACAGCATCACCTATGGATCCAATATCTCCGACCGGGAAAAAAATTGTTATCCTTCCCAACTGCAGGAATATCTGGGTAAGCACTATGAAGTCCGTAATTTTGGAGTAAGCGGTTGTACTGCACTCACGAAAGGAGATCGTCCTTATATACGGACAACAGCCTATCAGGCATTAGTGGACAGTTACCGGAATCAGCACCCCGGTCCCGTATCATATTACTAACTCCGATTCGCTGCTTTTTACCTGTTGGTTCTGAAATTAACGCACAGATCATCGCACAACACATTCGCCCCCAAATAGAGAAAATCGCTTACGAAAATAAATTGGAAATCATCAACTTATTTAATTTATTCGGAGACCAATGGCAATCCCATTTATTGCCGGACAAATTACATCCCTCAGCCATTGGAGCCGGCATAATGGCTCAAAAAATATATGAATACCTCACGGGGCCCACAGCTCTTGCCCCAAAAAAGATAAAACAAAAATTGGGTTTAAGCAAGGCAAAAGAATTTAATTTTCACGGCTACCAGGGATATGAGTTTACAAACGATGGTGTTCGTTGTTTCATCGTTTCTCCTGCACGTGAAACCCCAGACAAACGGTGGGTGATCCGTGCCCGTTTCTGGAATCATGAACCGCAAACAGATATCGCCTTGTTAGAGCAAGGTTTCCACATCACCTATTGCGATGTGGCCAACTTATATGGTGCCCCTTCGGCTGTAGCCAGATGGAATAGTTTTTATAAACGGATGAGGAAAGCCGGGTTTCACAAAGAGGTTGTACTCGAAGGTATGAGCCGTGGAGGACTGATCGCTTATAACTGGGCCGCCCGGAATCCGGAGAAAGTAGCTTGTATCTATGCTGATGCACCAGTCATGGACATAAAAAGCTGGCCGCTGGGAAAAGGCAAATCCAAAGGTTCTCCCCAGGATGCCCGCCAACTGTTTACTGCTTATGGCTTCAGGAATGAAACGGAAGCCCTGGAATGGAAATACAACCCGCTAGACAATGCTGCCCTGATCGCAAAAGCTAAAATTCCGGTATTACATGTTGTGGGTGATGCTGACCAGATCGTACCAGTCAGTGAAAATACGAACATTTTCGAACAACGGATGAAAGAACTAAAAGCCCCGATCACTGTCCTTCATAAACCGGGAGGAGACCACCACCCCCATTCCTTCAATAATCCGGAACCCATTGTCCGTTTTATCCTGAAAGCTACAGGTATGAACCGCAACAGATGTACTCATGCTGTCCCCGGCAATGAATTCCGCTCCGGAGCAGGCTGGACCCGAGGATCCGACTGGCACAGTATTGCCGGAGAAATCACCACAATCCTACAGGGGAAACAACTCAAACTGCTGCTTTTAGGCAATTCCATCACTCAGGGATGGGGCGGAAACCGCCCATCTATAACCCACTGCCCCGGCCAACAAGCGATGAATGAGGTATTGGGAAACAACACATGGGAAAGTGCAGGTATTTCCGGCGACCGCACACAAAACCTGTTGTGGCGTATTCGGTTTGGCAACTACAATGCCAGTCATCCCGAAAACATAGTTATAGCTATTGGCATCAACAATTTGCTAGGCGGTAACGATACAGCCGAAGAAGTAGCCGAAGGAATTACAGCCGTATCCAAAGAAGCCCGGAAACAATTCCCGGATTCCCGGATTATATTGCTGGGACCGCTTCCTGCCGGTAAAGAAAAGAAAAGCCCCATACGGCTCCAATGCGACAAAATACACGACATTCTGGCTGCAACCAAAATAAAAGGAGTAGAATATACCAATCCAACCTCCTGGTTCACGGAAAGCAACGGGAGTATAAAATCAGGACTATACATCGGAGATTATATCCACTTGACAGACAAAGGCTATAAAATCTGGGCTACCCAAATCGCCAAATTGATCAGACCTCAATAACTCAAAACGGCTCAAAGACCTACCCCCTTTGAGCCGTTAAAATCAAGCAGGCTTTACCAGGCTGCGTCCCAACCATACCAATACAATCCCCAGAACAACACTCAGTACCAGATAAGCAGAAAAGTATCCCCAATGTTTATTCTGCATCAACAGGAACATATCATCGGCAAAAGAAGAAAAAGTGGTGAAACCTCCGCAAAATCCGGTGATCAAAAACACATTCATATTCGCAGAAATCAAATGGGCTTTTTCAACCATACCGAACAAAATACCTATCACAAGACTACCGACAATATTGACGGCAAAAGTACCCCATGGAAAAGACGAAGCCGTAATGTAATGAGCCAATTTTCCTACTAAATAACGGAGGCAAGTTCCTATGAAACCACCAGCCCCGGCAATTAACATAGCTTTAAACATAATCTTTTACTTTTAAGTTTAACCAATATAATGAGTTTGTTGTATCCGATGATGACACTATAATTTCCGAATAACTTTAGGCCCCGTAATCAGGGTGATAATTCCTCCCAATACGAGTATTCCGATGGCAACGATCAGCACCAGCTTACCTCCCCCAAGACCCAACAAAAGAGGAATAATAAAGGTAGCAATAATAGCCCCAAGTTTTCCCAAAGCTGATGCAATCCCTTCCCCGCCAGCCCGTTCCTGCAAATTATAAATGCGACTGGGAAGCTCAAACGTGGTCAAATGAGGACCTGCATTCAAAGCCAGTTCAAACAACAGAAATCCGCCTAAAGTAATCCATACAGCAGCATGATCCATATACCCTAAAAGGGTAATCAGCAAACCACCGGCACAAACAAAAAATCCTAACGTCTGGGCCCAAAGTAAATTAAAACGCCGTACGACAGTTAACCCCAGAATAAATCCGGTCATAACGAAACAATTAACATACAATGTAAAACGTAATGATTCCACTACCCGCAGGAAAGGGGTTCCACCTTCGGGAATCAATCCCAATGCCAATAACAGGACCGGAGTAAAGATCCCGATCCCATATACCCCCATACCTTCACATCCCCAAGGAATCCCACTGAGGACAACACGCTTGATATTCCCACGGGTAAAAATATCCTTATGGGAAATCTGAGTTTGGATGAGCTGATCTTTTTTATTGGCCAATTCCCCAATATAAACATCTTTACCCAGAAAATGCTGTACATTTTTTTCTGCCTCCTGTACCTTTCCGTGCAACGCCAGCCATTCCGGGCTTTCCACAAACCAAAGCCGCACCAGAAAGGTAACAGCAGCAAACAAAGTGAGAAACAAAAATAAACGGTTCCAAAGTCCCGGATCAGAAAAAGTTTTCAATATATACCAGGCGACCAATATCATCAGGATATTTCCCAATCCTGATGTGGCTTTCGAAACCCCTAACATCGTTCGCCTCCATTTTTTAGGCATAATTTCCGATACATATGAGGGATCAAGTGCGTAAGCCCCTCCGATTGCAAAACCGATGATCAACAGGCAAATGGTCAACGCAATAATCGAATGAGTAAAAAAAATCCACAAAGATGCCCCTCCAATCAATACGGGACAGAGCCGGAAGAAAAATAAATAGCCGTATTTATCACTGAGACGACCGAAAAACAAGGATCCGAACATGATTCCGATCAACCCACAGGAAAAAATAAAGCCCTGCAGCCATGAAGACAACCCAGGATGATGTGTAATGGCAATTAAAGGAGCAATCACTCCTACCAGAATAGCAAGCGCTCCTCCGAAAAATTGTCCGGCAGAAGCAATGATGACAATCCAGATATGCCTTCCCCGGAGAGGCATTGTGTCCATATTATATCTTGGCGTTTGATTTTCAGACATAAAATCGTGTTTTAAAGTTGAACACCGGATGGTAAGTATCAGGAATTTTTTTCAAAACAGAATTGCAAACTCTCCCATACAAGCGTCCGCTGCCTTTCAACAAACAAAAAGTTTCTCAACTTTAACTATCCTCGTTGCAATATCTTTTTGTCCAAATTCAGATGCGGCCAGAGAAACAACCAGGTAGCCACACAAAATGGTCCGGTCAACGTCGGGATACCAATCGGAGCAAAGAACGTATCCATACCTGCCTGAATAAAAACCGTCGCAAAAATACCCAACAATGTCCATATAACCGTACGCCAATTGACATGGTAAAAAGTTGTCCCCAAGGCAATTGCAGTCAACACCGGACTAAATCCGAACAATCCGTTGGCAATATCTCCTCCGTTGCATTGATAAAGTATAGCCACACAGAGAGCAAGAGCCGAACCGATGGCTGCCCAGACTGCAGCCCAGCGGCTACTAATGAACAAGCCAATCAGGAATAAAATTCCCGTCACCCATGAGTTAATCAGAAAAACCTGCGATATACCTGTCAACCAATAAATAACCAGACTCTTAAAACTGGTATCAAACTCGGCAGAGAAATTACCTGGCAATTCAGGAGCACCCATACCCGAATCAGGCAATCCATGCATAATTCGTGCCGCCATCAGGACAAACCAGGTGATCAGCACAAACGGAAAGGTAAAAGAACTCACTTTATAAGGAGCCAGTAAATAATTTAATCCAACCATAACCCAAGTAGTCATAGCAGAAAAAATAACAATGGCCAGCCACATCAGAGGTACATTTCCCAGGAATGTCGGTAAAGCGCAACCAACCAGAATTCCGTTGAATCCCCATAATCCCTCCAGTCCCTTTTCAGCAGGATACTTCAGCAAATATCCGGTAATGGTTGACATGAACATCCCGGCAACAGCCCCCCAAGCTACTGCCGGCATATGAGCTTCATAAGCTCCGTAAAATATTCCGGCAAGAAAAAAGATACCCGTCCAGATATTTCCCTGGAACATCACCTGTCCCGCCCCTTTGAAATAGAGTTTGAAAAAACCGGGAGAAAAGACAGCCTGCAATTTAATCGTAGTTGTTGTTTCCATAGTTTGTTACTTTTTCGTTATAAATTGCAAGCTATTTCCAAATAAATTCTTCGGGCAGTGGTTTCCCTTTAATCTGCATCCGGACGATAGAACCAAATTCACGTACCAGGCGTTTCACCGGCTGCGTTTCCATCCCCAAAACTTTGAAAATCAACCCGCATTGATTAGGTAAATAAATAATTCCAACAGCCAAATCCTTTTCCCGGTCAATATATGCACGGGTTTTTTCATAAATCTGACTGGCCTCTTTTTCCGGAGTCAAAACAATCACATTGGCAAAAACATCATAATGATGCATAATACCAATATTACGTACCGATTTTTCTTTTGGTTCTACCACCATTTTTTCCCGGAAAAGAGGTGTTCCATCGGGGCGCTGCGCCCGGGTACAAACTGAAAGTAAGTCATACACAAACAACTCCCCGTCTTTATAATATTTCCGGCCTCCGGTATAAATTTCCGAATAAAACAAAGTGGCTGAAGGCTCAATCGTAATCTCTGTATCTGTAATATAACGGCTATTCCGGCAAGGGATAGTAGCTTCCGGAATATATTCCAGGTAAGCGTTTTCTTCCAATACAAAGGTTTGTTTTAAACCCGAGAAATTATAAACCATCTCAGCTATTTTAGTAGCAGCCCCGGTAGAAACAAAGGCATAAGCATCCTTACAGACCTTGAAACGGTTTTCATAGCGGTCTCCATCCACATTCGGTCCTCCGGCAGACAAAATATATACACAGGGCATTTCGGGCATCTCCTCATCAAAGTATAACTCTTGTTGCACAATCAAAGGAGCACGCCTATCCCAATGCCTCAGGATGGATTTCTTGTCCTTATCCAATTCAAAAATAAGATCCAATAAACCAAACTTTCCCGGCGCCCCTATCTGCATCGCCTGAGTCTCCGACAGATAAGGAGCCAGTTCTCTGCATTTTGTAAAATCATTCATAATTTTATTTCCTCAACTTGTTCCTTTGAAACACGGTCAAAAAGAGCCATATCCCGGATTAAAGCAATCAGTTCTTTTATTCCTTCACCAGTCATACAATTCGTAAATACAAACGGCTTACCCGGTCGCATCAGTTCTGAGTCATGACGCATCACTTCCAATGAAGCATGAACATAAGGAGCCAGATCAGTCTTATTAATTACAAGGATATCAGAATAAGAAATACCTGGCCCATCCTTACGCGGAATCTTATCCCCGGCAGCGACATCAATCACATAAATGAAAAAATCAACCAGCGCAGGACTAAACGTCAAGGTCAGGTTATCCCCTCCCGATTCAATGAGTACAACATCGCTGTCCGGAAATTTAGCCTCCATTTCTTCCACTGCAGCTATGTTCATAGAAGGATCCTCACGTACGGCAGTATGCGGACAAGCACCTGTTTCCACTCCAATAATCCGCTCCTCCGCCAGATATCCTTTCAGCATTTTACGTACATGCTTGGCATCCTCTGTGGTTACAATATCATTGGTGATAATCAAAACTTTTAATCCCAGTTTCAGGAAATAAGGGGTAATGGCTTCAATAAGAGCTGTCTTTCCCGATCCTACCGGGCCGCCAATGCCAATTCTACACGTATTACTCATAATATTGGTTTTATAAAAGTTATATTTCTAATTCATAAACATTCTCATCTTCCCTTTTTCATGCAACGAAGCGATGATATCCATTTCCGGAGCCAACGTTTTCATATCGTCAAAAGTCATGTCTCTGATAACGTCATAATCAGACGAAGCTTCAGCACAAAGCCGGTAAAGGATCGCCTGGGTCTCATAGTGGGACACTTTCACACAACGTAAAGCTGCATTCAGGATCATATTGATAGCCCCATATTCAATGGCAATAAAAAGATCCGTTTCGGTCAATCCATTATCCTGAAAATAAATAGCCTGTGCTACCGGATATGTTCCAGGGACCTGTTGCGCTTTAATATCAGCCAACCATTGCTTCATTAAAGGACTATCTGAAAGCTGACAACAAATCTCCGCCATCTTTTTCCCCATCCGTCCCAGCATCAACCGGGCTTCTGCATTCATTTTACAGCGGATGATCTGCCGGTCTGCCTCACAAATTGTTCCGTAATCCTGAAAGGCAGCCGCACGGAAGGCAATAAGCGCTGCTATACCGTCACTGTATACCGTTTGCTGAAGGGCAGTCCGGGTGTATTGCTCCAAAGAACCGGCATCGTATACCAATCCCTCAAAAGCAGCTGTTTCCAGCCCATTGGAAAATGAAAATGTACCTACCGGAAAAGCAGAATCCGAAAATTCAAGCAGGCGCATCAACCGCGTAATCTCATCTGTCATTAGTTCATTTTTTCAAGGTAAGACTTCAGTAATTTGATTGATTGATTCAATTACCATGAACAGGATGGGAATTATTTTGTCCGGGTATCTGTCCATGGGTATGACCATGATCGTGGATATGTTCATGATGATGTGTTATATCCTGGGATGCCCCACCGAAAAGTTGGCGGACTTCATGAGGAGCCAGAAAAGGAATCACCTCCTGTCCCGGTTGAAACTCATAAGTAATATCTTCAAAGTGATGGGTATCCATCACGCTCATCATCACCTTCTTGTCAACAGTCAGAGGAATATAAAGCTTTGTCCCCTTGACGATAGCAGGCCAATGCTGATTCCCGACAGCATGCCCTATTTCAAGACTACGGCGAATAATTTCTTCCGGAGATTTTCCGGCAATTTTTTGTAAATCGACAATTAATACAGGTTTCAGCTCTATCCGGATAACGACAGCTGTATTTGTTTCCGGATCATATTCCAGTACATCCCCATTTTCCACCTGAGTATGCCGTTTTAAAGCAACTGCATATTCAACACCTGCTGTAGTCTTAGCAATAAAACGACTTTTTTGGGCTGTCCACTGATCCAGATTAAGATATTCTATTTTTACGTTTTTAAGTTTTCCGTTCCAAGACGGATCAGATACCATGTTTCCAAGTACTTCTGAGAACATTTTCATAAAATGAAAATTTTTAATCGGAGAGGTAAAAATTCAAAAGCCGGAAACTTCCGGAATCCTTGATATTATGGCAACAAAACAGTCCAAACAGATAATCCGATAACTGTCCTTTTGTGACACTAATGTTTCCGACTTTTGAATTTTTATCCAAAGGAGCCTGATATTATCTCACCAAGCCGTCTCCGGATGAATAAATAATTACGATTGATGTGTCCGGGTATCGGAAGTGCTGTGACTGATTCCCCCTACCCAAACAGATTCTTTAGCTAAACCAATAGAGTTGAGCTAAAGAGAATTTTTCAGCCGGCTTCACGTAAGCTTGCTTTCCATCGATAAATACTTCGAAAGTCTCCGGATTAACATCGATCTTCGGCATATTTCCATTCAATACCATATGTGGTTTACCAATTTGACGGCAACCGTGAACCGGATAAACAATCCGTTGCAAACCATACTTTTCTTTGATTCCGGCATCATGAGAAGCCCGGGATATGAAAGAAATACAGCTCTTTGGCATAGCAGAACCGAAGCTACCATACATCGGACGGTAGTAAACTGGCTGCGGAGTAGGCAAAGAAGCATTCGGGTCACCCATATTGGCCCAATTGATCATACCACCTTTAAGCACTAATTTCGGTTTGGTTCCAAAGAAAGCCGGTTCCCACAGTACAAGATCAGCCATTTTTCCTTTTTCGATAGAACCCAATATGTCAGAGAAACCATAAGTAATAGCCGGATTAATAGTCAGTTTAGCCAGATAGCGCAACACCCGGAAGTTATCGTTCTCAGCAGCATCTTCTGCCAATCGGCCTCTTACCTGTTTCATATAACTAGCCATTTGGAATGCCCGTAAGAAGTTTTCCCCGACACGCCCCATAGCCTGGGAATCAGAAGAAATCATGGAAATCACACCCAGATCATGCAGGATATTCTCTGCAGCTTGTGTTTCCGGACGTACCCGGCTTTCTGCAAACGCAACATCCGACGGAATTTTCGGGTTCAGATTGTGACAAACCATAATCATATCAAACAACTCAGCCTGAGAATTGACTCCGAAAGGCAGAGTCGGATTAGTGGAAGAAGGCAACACATTGGCTAAAGAAGCCACCTTCAATAAGTCAGGAGCATGTCCGCCACCTGCCCCCTCTGTATGATAAGTGTGAATCGTACGTCCATCAATAGCTGCAATGGTATCCTCTACATATCCCCCCTCATTCAGGGTATCGGTATGGATAGCTACCTGTACGTCAAATTCGTCGGCAACAGACATTGTGGCACGGATTGCAGCCGGAGTACTTCCCCAGTCTTCATGAATCTTAAAGCCGCAAGCTCCAGCCATCACTTGTTCATACAAAGGCCTGCGGACAGAACAGTTGCCTTTACCCAGAAAACCATAATTTACAGGAAGTCCTTCAATAGCCTGTAACATCCGTTTCATATTCCAGGTGCCGGAAGTAATCGTAGTTCCGTTGGTTCCATCGGTAGGGCCAACACCACCACCCACCAAGGTGGTCACCCCATTGCTCAGACAGTGATAGGCCTGTTGCGGGGCTATCATATGTACGTGGCCGTCAATAGCCGCCGGAGTCAGAATCAAGTGTTCACCGGAAATAGCATCGGTAGCAGCCCCTGTAACCAATTCAGGAGTCACTCCCCGCATAATATTCGGGTTGCCCGCCTTTCCCACACCTGCAATTTTCCCGTCTTTAATCCCCACATCGGCTTTTATCACCCCTAATGTTGGGTCAATGATAGTTACATTGGTAATCACCAAATCCAGCGTACCTCCTTCAGAAGTCATTGTGTTTGCCAACCCCATGCCATCACGTAGGGTTTTACCCCCTCCATATACCACTTCATCTCCATAAACACAAAGATCTTTCGTAATTTCCACATAAAGATCGGTATCCCCTAAACGGATTTTATCACCGACGGTTGGGCCATATAGGTCATTATATTGTTGTCTTGATATAGTTGCCATAATTATTTCGTTTTTTGATTTTTTTTCTGAAGGTCAGCCTCTGCGCCAGCTTCATCCATCATTTTAAATCCCAGATTTTTTGCTTTTTCAATTGCCAGAATCCGCTGCGGGAAATAAGTAGGGGCATCTTCATCCCCGGTAAATCCCTGTACCAATCCATTGAACCCCATTACATATTGTTTTCCAGAATAAGCCACCACTTCTATTTCTTTTTCATCTCCAGGTTCAAATCGTACTGCAGTTGTAGACGGAATATTCAAATGACATCCGAAAGCCTTTGCACGGTCGAATTCCAAATAACGGTTTACCTCAAAAAAATGAAAATGCGATCCCACCTGAATGGGACGGTCACCTGTGTTGTGTACAACTATTTTAGCCGTATATCTACCTTCATTATAATTGATCGGATCACTACTTAAAATCTCCCCTCCGACGCCTACAGGCTGCTTCGGAGTAAAACCCGGTATTATCGGTGCTTGCTTTGAAGCATCTGCTTTACTCATATCTGCCATAATCTTTTATTTTATTGGATGGTGAATACTGACCAAACGACTACCGTCTGTAAAAACTGCCTCTACCTGAATCAGGGTAATCATATCAGCTACCCCTTCCATTACATCATTCTTCGTTAATACTTTAGTGGAATCAGTCATGACCTGTTCCAATGTCTTTCCCTCACGAGCCCCCTCTAAAGCAGCTGAACTGATAAATGCTACAGCTTCAGGATAATTCAGCTTCAGGCCCTTTTCCTTACGTCGTGCCGCAATAGCGCCCAACGACAACAACATTAGCTTGTCAATCTCTTTTGGTGTTAAATGCATAGTTTTTACTTTTAATAGTTAGCAATTAAATTTGCCGGCAACAAAAGGCTGTTGAATTACCCTCTGGCCGTAACATAAGATCTACGCTGAAAACTAAATGTGGTTACAACACCTCATTTATTTATTCTCCCTATTCACATTATTTAATAGCACAAATGCCCCGTCCCCGTGTGCTATCATGAAAGGAATTAAAACCATTTACTTCAAGATCCGTAAAAACGCTAATAAACCCAAAATGAACAAACATGAAAGACAAAAACATGCAACGGTACAAATTTCAAATACCGGGGATCTACCGTTCCGAACACGACACTTTCCTGCCTGGCAACATTGCAAGAGGCGTGATAGAAATTATCAGCAGGAAAGCCATCCCGCCTCTTACAATACAAACCACACCCAGTATCCCTCCTTCCTTCCATTTCTCCGGCAACAACGATCAATACCGTAACCAGAATTATCTGACCCACCACACCCTTACCCCACCTCCAGCTTATTGGACTGTTTTCCATCCTTCAGGGGATGTTGCGGTAAAACAAAAAAATTCCGGTTTTACCAGAAAACCATACCGTCTGCCCGATAGACATACCCCCAATCCAGAACATAATCTTTCTTTCAGTACCAGCCAAAGGCCAGCTACCCTTACGAAAAATTATTCCATACTATCAAACCCTTCTCTTTAAAATAAATAAAGCAGGAAAAAATATACCATGAAATATAATACCATCATTATATTTCTGTCCCTATTAGTTTGTCAGATTGTCAGTTACGGACAGAAACAAAAAATTAATACTTCTTTACTATTACACAAAGCTATCGATACAGCTTTCATCCTGCACGAAGTGGTAGTAACGGGGTCCCGCACCGAGCGTCCGGTAACTCAAAGTCCTGGCAGCATCAACATTGTCACTCCTCTATTGCTCCGCAACAGTCCTGCACAAAGCGTTGACGACATCCTGACAATGCTTTCAGGGGTCAACACCACCCGTTCGGATGGAATCAGTAATATACATACAAACGTTAGTATCCGCGGTCTTGCAGGAGATGAACAAGGCCGTACTCTGGTTCTCTTTGACGGCATTCCAATCAACACCTCGGACGAAGGAGGTGTCAACTGGAATAGCATTCACATCGGCAACATACAACGCATTGAAGTATTTAAAGGCCCCGGATCATCCCTTTACGGCAACAATGCGATGGGGGGCGTGATCAACATCATTAGTAAAAAACCCATTTCCCCGTTTTCGGTAAATGCTTCAGGAGTATACGGTTCTTTGAATACCTGGAAGACCAACCTCGGTATTTCAAGCCGTATAAATGATAAATTCTCCATCTTCCTATCCGGATACTACAATCAAAGCGACGGTTTCAACAATATACCGGATAATCTCCGCACCACCCCGGATTACAGTGTTGCCCGTTTCATGAGAGAAGGAGGACTATACACGAAAATCCTATACAGTCCGACTCCACTGTTCAATGTCGACCTAGCTTACGATCTCTACAAGGATAAACGGGGCGAAGGAGAAAAAATAAAAGCTCCGGATGGAGAATACCGTCATTTCAACCACAACCGGATACAAAACCGTTTTTATGGGAAGAAAGGAAAATTTTCTTATCAGGCAGTCTTCTACTTTCAGCGCCAGGATTATTTTAAGCTCGATGAACGGCTGAAAGGTCCGGACTACCAGCGTTTCGATGTCAAATCACACCGGGATGACTGGGGAGCTATCCTTCATCTGCGCCTGACCGGAAAGTATCATGACCTGGTCATAGGAGGAGAATTCAAAAACGGAAGTATTGACGGAGGTGACCATTATGTCACTTCGCCAGACGAAGTGCTGAACAAAGGAAACATTCGCATCATCTCTGCATTCGCACAAGAGGAATTAAGCCTGTTAAACAAGAAAATCTGGTTGCAGCTTGCCCTACGATACGACAATACTTACTTTCATAAAGGTTGGTTTGAAGCTAAAGGAGAGAATGCATCCGACTTCAACACTTACAACGGAAAATTAAAAAATAACCGCTGGGAACACTTCTCGCCCAGGATGGCCTTCCGCTACAATCCGACAGAAACCATATCTGCCTACCTCTCTTACTCCCAAGGTTTCCGTGCTTCCATTCTCGATGACCTCTGCCGTTCCGGCTGGATGTGGATAGGGCCCAAAATAGCAAATCCCAATCTGGGACCCGAACAAATTGACAATTACGAAATCGGAGGAACTTTCTGGATTCGGAAAAATCTTTCTTTTTCCCCTTCCTTCTATTATGCCAAGGGAAAAGACTTTCTATATTATGTTGCTACCGGAGAAAAAATGTGGGGGAAACGGGATATTTTTCAACGGCAGAATATCTCCAAAGTAGATGTCCAAGGAATAGAAGCCGATCTGGATTACAGTCCGATCAATGGTCTGAAAATCAACCTAAACTATTCCTATAACGATCCTAAAGTAAAAGACTTCAAAGAAAAACCGGAATTAAACAACAAAATGCTAACCTATGCCCCTAAAAATCAGGTGAAAGGTTATATCCTATGGACTGGCGGGATTGCCGATGTCATGTTACGCGGACGTTATAAATCCAAACAGTACACTTCGGAAGACAATACCACTGCCATTGATGGTTTCTCCATCTGGGATGCACAGGTATCCAAATGGTTTTTCCAGCATCGTCTTTACGTTGGCGGTGAGATCATCAACTTATTTAACAACCGGCACATGAATACCAAAGAATACAGGTCCGCAGGCAGGCTGATGAATATCAAATTAGCTGTAAATATTAACCGATAAATAAAACCGAATAATGAAATCAGGCTGTTATTTCTTTTGCTTACTGTTGTGTTTCGCATGCGGTAACCGTTCCGGAAACCAAAAAGCAAATACCCGGGTCATGCCCTGCAAAGGGAAGTGCAACTCCCCGATACCATCGAGCGGATTGTATGTATCCGTGCCTCTGCCATCCGGCTGGTGACCTATGCCGGAGGAACTTCTTTTATCTGTGGAGTAGAAGACCAAGAAACCCGCGATAATGATTTCACCCATCTATTTGCCCATCCGGAATTAAAACAAAAAACCATCATTGGCCCTTCTATGGGGGGAGATCCGGAGTTAATCATGGCTGCCCGGCCTGACGTTATTTTCATGTCAACGACTACTGCCGGAGATGCTGACGCCCTGCAACAACGCACAGGCATTCCGGTATTTACTATTGAGAATGGAGATATCGGACACAACCGAAAGACCTTTTACAACTCCCTACACTCCATCGGTGAAGTCCTGAGGACCCATGCTCAGGTAGACAGTTTAATCCGCTATACAGATCATCAGATTGCGGAATTACAGCAACGTTCACAGGTATCAGGAAGATCACCCCGTATTTATGTCGGAGGCATCTCCTACAAAGGACAAAAAGGAATTACGTCTACCGACCCCTATTATGCAGCCTTCGATTTTCTCAAAGCAGACAATGTCGCTTCGGCAATTGATTCAAGTTATGTTTCCCCGATTACCGGTACATACATCGATTGGGAGCAATTAGCGGACTGGGACCCCGAAGTGATATTTGTAGACACAGGAGGCTGGCCACTGGTTGAAGAAGATTTCAGGAACCGGAAAGGACTGAACCGATTGCTAAGTGCTTACCGGGACAAACAAATATATACCTTATGGCCCTATAATAACAACCATACCAATTTCGAAATCATGCTAATCAATGCCTGGTATGCCGGCAAAGTACTTTTCCCGGAACAATTCAAGGATATTGACATCACAGACAAAGCCAATGAAATCCTAACCTTGTATGTCGGGCAGCCTATAGCAGACAGCCTCTCCCAAAACTGGGGTAACTACCGGAATGTTTTCCATTGCCATGACACGGCAGCAAACTAAAAAAGTCCTTATGATATTCATTTTACCGGTCATCATGAACAACGATATTCTCATCCAGTACAAAAAATACCGGGCACGAAATGCACGGTTTATCCTTATCCTGATTATCTTGCTCGCCCTCATCGGCTTAATAGCCTTAATGGCTGGTTCTCATACAATCAGCTGGCATGAGTTGTGGGCATTAATCAAAGGAGAAGGCGTAGAAATAAACCGGCAAATCCTTCTCAATATCCGTTTACCGAGGATTCTGGCAACTATCATCACCGGTATTATCCTTTCAGTATCGGGAGCTATTATGCAAACTCTCCTGCGTAATCCACTGGCTTCCCCTTACACCTTAGGCATCTCTAATGCAGCAGCTTTTGGAGCTTCCTTCGGCATTGTATTTTTAGGTGCCGGCACCAGCATTGTACGCTCATCTGACTTATTCATGATCACCAATCCCTATGTTGTCACCCTATCTGCATTTCTTGGAAGCCTGTCGGGATTAGGCATCATTTTACTCATCACCAGAGTTAAACAAGCTTCTGTTGAAACCATCATTCTCTCGGGAGTCATCATCAACTCTCTTTTCGGTGCCGGCATTGCTGTCATGCAATATGTAGCCAATAACGTCCAATTGGCTTCCATCGTTTTCTGGAACTTCGGAGACCTCGGGCGCAGCGACTGGCACAAACTGATCTTTCTGATTATTGTCCTGATCCCTGCCTCAATTTATTTTCATTATAAACGCTGGGACTACAAAGTATTGGGTTCCGGTGACGATTATGCACAAAGCATGGGAGTACGTCCGCAACGCATCCGTATCATTGGCCTGGTAATCACCTCATTGATTACAGCTGTTGCCGTCTCCTTTTTCGGTGTCATCGCCTTTGTCGGTCTTGTTGTGCCGCACATTATCCGTAAATTTATTGGAGACAATGAAGAATTTCTAATCACCGGCTCCGCCGTATTCGGCGGTATGTTTCTTTTACTATGTGACACTGTCGCCCGGACAATCATTTCGCCAGTAATCCTGCCGGTAGGTATTCTCACCTCCTTCCTCGGAGTCCCTTTATTTTTATTCCTTTTGACCCGAAAAAAAATATAAAACGAATCCATACAACCTTCAAACGCCTCTAAACTAATCAACCCATGCAGATAAAAGTCGACAACATCTCATTCAGCTATGCCGGTTTCAAAGCCTTGAAGCATATTTCTTTCGAAGCAGGGTCAGGAGATATGCTGGCTATTATCGGACAAAATGGTTCAGGTAAAAGTACTCTGCTGAAATGTCTCAATCGCATTTTAAAAATCAACGAGGGAATCATCTACATAGGAAATACCCCGCTCAAAGAATTTTCACCAGCTAAATTATCGCGTACCCTAGCCTATATTCCCCAATCCGAAGAAATCGTCAGTGGTATCAGTGTATTTGACACCGTATTATTGGGTCGGAAACCTTATATCCACAATACCCCCACGGCAGCTGATATGGAACTGGTCGTTCAGTTACTCACCCGCCTGGACCTGGAAACGGTAGCCATGCGTAACCTCAACACCCTAAGCGGAGGACAGCAACAACGGGTTTATATAGCCCGTGCCTTAGCTCAACAACCCTCCATCCTATTATTGGATGAACCTATTGCCAACCTGGACATCAATCACCAGATGAAAGTGATGAAACTCCTGCAACAACTGGCGCAGGAAGGCATGACCATCATCATTACCATCCACGATATCAATATGGCTGCCCGTTTTTGTAACAAAGCCCTGATGCTGAAACAAGGCAAAGTATTTGCCTCAGGCCTTCAATCGGTCTATACCCCTGAAAACATTGAAAACCTATATGATATTCAGGTAGAAGTCCTGCAACATAAAAATGGTATATGTATCATTCCACAACTATAAACGACAAATTTATTCCGCTGTTCAACCGATCATTTCAGCCATTTTCCAAGAAACAAGCCAAGATAACCCAAGTTTTTATTTCAACTTATTATGATATACCATTTATTCTTTAACCCTTTATCCTATTTTATTATGATTGTATTAGAACCCATTGGTTACGTCCACAATAACTGTACCACCAGCCAGGCTCCCGAATTTATCAAGCAGGAAATCTCAGAAATAGAAATATTACCTGCATACGCAGAAGGATTAACCGGTATTGAACAAAGCGAATTTTTAGACCTGATATTTTCATTTCATCAGGAAAAACGCACAGAACTGCTCACCCGGATACGCAGCGGTGAAACCAAAGGCATATTTGCTTCCCGCTCCCCAAAACGCCCGAACCACCTGGGCGTTACTACAGTAAAACTGATAAAAAGGGAAAACAATAAACTTTATGTTGAAGGAGCTGACGCACTAAACAGCTCTCCTGTTTTGGATATTAAATATTGCGACACATCTGTCCTGGATCAATACAACATACACGAAGCCATCCAAATCGATTCCCCCCGCATAGATATCATCCGTCATATCCTGACCAATGATACCCAGGCATTACTTTTAAAAGCAGCACAATTACATGGCCATATATGTCCGGGTCTGGCATTAGGAGTCATGAGTACAACTCCGGTAATGCAGCAAATACATAGTCGTCAGGAAAACCCAGAAGACTACACCTTAATAGCTGAAATGCAGAATTGTCCGGTCGACGGGGCCTTGTTTATTACAGGTTGTACTCCCGGTACCCACCGTTTTGTCCAGGGGGAACATCCTGAAAAGATGTGCTTCTATCTAAAAAATAAAGATGGGAAAGGCTGGAAAGTCACCTTAAAGGAATTCAGCCGGGCATACATGCACCAACATCTCCCCACCAACCTCTCCGCAGCCAAACGAGGACTGGCAACACTAAAACTAGACCCGGCAAAACTGTTCCTAATCGAAGAACTCAATTGAATCAAAAATAATCTCCGATTCAATTTTGATGATTATTATTTTTGGCTCCAGAGTCAGGGGCAGTGGAAAAAGAAAAAACCTCCGGAATTACTTTCGGAAGTTTTACTTTCTGAGCCTCTTGTCGGATTCGAACCAACCCGAGATTACAAATCACGTGCTCTGGCCAGCTGAGCTAAAGAGGCAAATCCCTGAAAAACGGGTAAGCTGACTATGTCGCACCGCTACAACCACATACCCTTGCTGCCTTCCGACCCTGGGGGGATTCTGCAGGAGCTGGTCGCATAGGACTTACCCGGGCACAAAGGTACAAAAAATCATATTGCTACCAAACATTTATTCCTTTTTTTATCCAAAAAGATTTCACTTTTTACATAACAAATTCATTATCAAACAATAAAACATTAAAATCAGAATACATATAAACCACAGATTTACTATTTTTCACCTGAATGTATCCTCATCATTCCTCTCCAAAACCAACACACGCCCCGAATAAGTTAAAAATCATCTAAAATGCAACTTCCCAGCCCCATTTTCGATATAAATAGTAGGTTTAATTTATTAAAACCACCCAAAAATTAACACAACAACAATATGTATACCAATATAGACAATATCAAACAACCCGAAAAAGGACTATCCGAACTTTTATTACATCTCAATATTCCGCTTACTTCCTATAATGAATTTGCCCATCATATATTCCGGGCATTAGAGACTATTGGCAAATACAGCCATCACGATAGGGTACATATCACAGAAATACATCAGAACATGACGTTTTCTGTCCAACACGAATGGTGCGCGCAACAAATTGAAGCTATCCCGCAAAAATGGAAACATGCCCCTATTATCCATTTTCCGGACTGGGAAAACCAATTAAACACTCAAAATTATATTATCATCCGTGACAGCCAGGACATTGAACCAGATCTCCACACCTTCCTGGCCGACCAGAATTGCCAACAAATGCTTCTGCTCCCCTTGTTTGAGTCCGGTACACAATTGGCTTTCCTGGTTTTCATGCAATGTAAACATATTCACAACTGGCAACCCGAAGAAATTGATATGTTGGCTGATTTCTCATCCGTAATTGCTATACAACTCAACAACTACCAGATACTCCGCCGGTTATTACACAAATTGAAAAGATACAGACAAGAAAAAGAGCCGGTAAAAATGTTGTACCACCATTTGAAACATCTGCAAACAGAAATATTGCCGGCTTGGGATAAAATAAAAAAAACAAATCCCGAATCAGCTGAAATTTCACAATTAGACCAACATCTGGTCACTTTGGACCAACTATGCCACACCCTGTCTGAAAAATAATCTTTTTATGCCTATAGATAACAGTAAATATACGCTCTTACTTATTATGTCTTCCTTCTCCGACCCGGAAGCTATTTCAGCATTACTCCAAGATGCAAATTTCCACGTGCAAGAAGCGACCGACCTGGAAGTAGCCTTACAACTCATACAAATGACGCCTCCAGACCTGATTTTATTGGATATTGACCAAGCTATTCCGGAAACCACTTCCATCATACGGAAACTAAAAAATAGTACACCTTCCGCCACCATCCCGGTTTTATTCATCGTCTCCATCTCAAACGAAAGCTATATCCCGGAATGCCTGACGTATGACAATGTTGATTTTGTAACTAAACCTTACCGGCCGGAAGAACTCATTATCCGGATCCAGCATCAACTACTGCTCTTACGGGCAGAACGGACTATCCGTAAACAAAATGAAAAATTAAAAAAGACGCTGGAAGCACGCGATAAATTATATTCAGTCATTGCACATGACCTGAGAGCTCCTATCGGAACCATAAAAATGATTAATTCATCTTTGGAAAACCAGAAATCAAAAATTAAAGATCCCGACATCCGAAAATTATTTGAAATGATTAATACAACAACCGAAGAAGCTTTTAATCTGCTAGAAAATCTGTTGCGCTGGACCCGCAATCAAAATGGAAAAACCAAGCTTTATGCAACCCACTTCAATCTTGGTAAGGTAATTAAACAAGTAGTTACTCTTTTCACAACCATTGCGGCAGCCAAAGAAATCACCATCAACAACCATGCCTGTGAAAAAATGACCGTCTATGCCGATGAAGATATGGTAAAAACGGTGCTCCGCAACCTGCTTTCAAATGCTATAAAATTTACTTATCCCGGAGGACAAATTGATATTACCTTATCCCCCTTGCCAGGATATGTACTTACCAGTGTCAAAGATAATGGGAAAGGTATTGCCAAAGACATGCAAGCTAAGCTATTAAAAACCAATGAATACGTAACGACCTATGGCACCCGGAATGAAAAAGGAAGTGGACTGGGTCTCATCTTAAGTCAGGAATTCATTAAAATGAACAAAGGAAAATTCTGGTTTTCTTCCCAAGAAGGTGTGGGAACTACTTTTTTCTTCACCCTCCCTCATACTCCACTGTCCTCTTAGGCTTCTGAAGACAATCTCTCATACATTTTCAGAGCACCCCAGGCATCTGTTGCAGCATAGCGGATTTGTGCCTCTGTCAGTACCAGTGCTTCCCAATTTGAAACACGTTGTTTCTTAGAAATTCTCACCCCGAAAATAATGGCCATCAACTTGGAAAAAGATTTATCTTCTATCCCAAACCGAGCTGCATACTCTTGCATATCAACAAACGAAGCAGGGGTGAACTCGCCGGATTTCCGCAAATTCCGAAGATCATCACGTATTCCAACCCCAATCTTCACCACAACAGGATCAGACAATAAATCCCGCAACTCTTTCCCAAAACCACATTTATTCAACCGGAACAAATACACCTGATCCCGGGTCGCCAATTGCAGTAACCCCACCTTATACCTCTCCCCTTTATGAAAAGCCGGGCGGGTTTCTGTATCAAATCCCACAAAAGAATTTTCCCTCAAAAAACGGGCTGCCTGAGCCGCATGCTCAGGATCTTCAATCACTATAACCTCCCCCGTAAATACAAACAACGGCAATCGATCTATCTCTTCCTTATTAATATTTTTCTTCAAATCTGTTACCATCTCATCAACCATTACGCTTCCTCATCTTTCAGCTCATACACCACGTGATGGATTGCCCGGAGCACTCCCGCACAAGCTTTTCCCCAATATAACTCAAAATTATCATTCAATTGCCACAAAGCCTCACCAATGACTTCCGGAATTCCACAACGAAAAGAAGAAATAAAATTTTTCAAATCCTGGTAAATATCACATACCTTTTCAGCTATCGAATGGACAACTGGAGCCTCGCTATACTGCATATCCTCATCAAAGACTTCCAGGTATTCATCGTGTTCACCCAACAATTGATGGAGCACCCCAAACAAATAATTATATTGGTCCTCTGTAACGACATCCTCTGTCAAACCGTTCTCTTCCGGCTCACTTTCAGGCAATAAAGCCCCTTTCAGATAAATCAAAGGAATAAACTTTTGCAATCGTTGCATGAAATCTTTCTTTTTCATCTGCGGAGTCGTCTCCACAAAATCACAAAATTCTTTTGCAACAGCAACAAACTCTATCACTTCCTTACTATAACCTACATGTTGAAAATCTTCCATTTTCTTATTCATCCAT
>URJC01000004.1 GCA_900548135.1 uncultured Odoribacter sp.
TTTCCCTGCTTTAGGACGATCCCGGTAAGGAACATCAAAAGTACTGATTTTTTGATATTTCACCTGCTTCAATGCCTCTTTCAATTCTGCGGCTCCCATCTTCTGATGATATTCCACCTTGTAACCATCAATCTCTATTCTGGCTTCTATTCCATACATTTTCAACCGTTTAACATCGGCCATCATAATGGAATCAATGATATTAAACAAAGTGGTCTTACCACTTCCGTTAATACCTATCAGAATATTTACATCCGGATTCAGATTCTCCCAACAAAAATCATATTTCCGCCATAAATTCCGAATTTCTATACTATGTATTGTATTTGACATAATTTAATCGTATATACTCTAAAGTTCACCTTTAAAGTCATCTTACAACAAAGATAAGAAAGGAAAAAGGAAAAACAAACGGGAAAACGAATAACTAAATCAGAAAAACTATATTTTTGCCCCATCAATCATATTTAGCAGTAGACAAATAAGCACAAATCTGATTATGAAAGGTTTATATACAATTCTCCTCCTCATTTGCTCCAACATTTTCATGACCTTCGCCTGGTATGGTCATCTAAAATTACAAGAAACCAAAATCAGCACTCACTGGCCCCTGATCGGGGTGATTCTGTTTTCATGGGGCATTGCCTTTTTTGAATACTGTGCCCAAGTTCCTGCCAACCGATTGGGATTTGAAGGTAACGGAGGACCATTCAGTCTAATGCAGCTAAAAATCACCCAGGAAGTCATTACCTTAGTCATATTCATCATTTTCTCCCTGGTATTTTTCAAGGGCGTCACTTTACAATGGAATCATATAGCAGCTTGTGTCTGTTTAATAATGGCAGTATATTTTGTATTTATGAAATAGGTGTTTACCTCTACATGGCCTTGTAAACTCCAATGTACCAGTTGCTATCTTTGATTTATCAAAGATAGCATTAATCAACTGACACAACAACTGGTTTGTGTTATTAAAGAATTAATAACTAAAAGAAAAGTGATTCAGGAAGCAAACTTTTTCCATTGCTTTCCGTTCATTTTTACATAAACCTTGCCTTATGCCTTCTACTGAATTTACATATAAACTCAATACCATCCGTCGCATAGCAATCAAGACTCTCAACCGGAGTATTATTTTTTTGTTTACAATAGCTTCCCTGGCAACCTTAGGTTTGATGGCTTATGAATTCGGATATGCCATTAGTGCCACTGGCAAAACTTATGTCATCGAAGGATACAAAATGATTATGCGTATTTTCTTTTTCGGTAGTTTAATCAATATCGCTTTAAATCCTAAAAATGTTTGGAAAGAAAAAGGATTCTGGATTGAAATCGTAGTACTATTCCTGCTTCTTTTCGTTACGATTACCCAAAATCCCCACCATTTTCCTACAGAAAAATGGATTCAGCAAATGAACCGCATTTTAATGCATATTCTTTTACTACTTATCAGTATTATACAATTATCCAAAATCGTAGTTGTTACCCTGCAACGGCATATCCGGCCGGAAATGATGTTTGCCTGCAGTTTTCTGATCATTATTTTTATAGGGGCAGTTTTACTTATGCTTCCTAAAGCCCATTACGGTTCCCTAACCTTTATTGATGCTTTGTTTACTTCCACCAGTGCCGTTTGTATTACAGGCCTTACTACAGTAGACACGGCAACAACCTATACGATTACCGGTCAGGTAATTATCCTGTTGTTGATCCAAATCGGTGGAGTAGGAGTGATGACATTTACCAGCTTTATTGCCCTCTCATTTTTCACTCAAACCTCATTTAATGACCAAATGGCATTAAAAAACATTCTTAGTGAGGAATCTATGAACAATATCTTTCGCACTTTAATGTATATCTTTTTTACTACGTTGATTGTTGAAGCCATCGGTAGCTGGATTCTAGCCTGGGAAATCCGGGACATCCCCAAGGATGTTATCCCCAACCGGACATTTTTTGCAGTTTTTCATTCCATCTCTGCCTTTTGTAATGCAGGGTTCTCAACCCTTCCGGAAAACCTATACAATCCTGCTATCCGTTCTCTCTATGGATTCCAATGCTGGATTGCTGTTTTAATTATATTAGGGGGTATCGGCTTTCCGATTGTTTTCAATTACGGTAAACTTGTAAATCATAAAATACAGAATTTATATTACAAACTCCGGGATTCATCCAAACGGATGCCTTCACATGTCAGAATTGTAAACACCACCACCCGGATTGTCATTACGACTACTTTTTTTCTTTTAGCCGGAGGGACCCTATTATTCTTGTTTTTCGAAAACAATAATACCTTAAGAGATCTGCCTTTACGAGGTAAATTGGCTGTCTCCTTCTTAGGAGCTGTCACTCCCCGTACTGCCGGATTCAATAATGTAGCGATTGACTCGCTCACAACTCCCACCATAGCCTTAACCATGTTTCTCATGTGGATAGGAGCCTCTCCTTTATCCACCGGAGGAGGTATCAAGACGACAACGTTTACCATAGCCATTAAAAATATTTTAAATACTTTAAAAGGTAAGAAGAACTTGGAGATTTTTAAACGCCAATTACCGCAAGAAAACGTAAGAAAAGCACATGCAATCATTATATTATCTATCCTTTGGATTAGCCTAGCAACCCTATTGATCACCATCTTTGTCCCAGATAGTAGTCTGAGTAAATCACTTTTTGAAGTCATTTCAGCCCTTAGTACGGTAGGTCTGAGCCTTAATTTTACCCCGGATCTGACACTAGCCGGTAAAATTATTATCATCCTCACTATGTTTGTCGGACGCGTCGGTCTGATTACTCTGTTAACAGGGATTGTACACCAGCAAAGTTCCCAAAACTATACTTTTGCAGAAGACAATGTAATATTGTAAATTAAAAAAAGGATAACTCAAAAGAAACAAACAACGTACTATTCGAATGTTAGTGATTGGATCTTATGAAATGTATTATCATTGGTTTGGGAAATTTTGGGATGGCATTGGCACAACGACTGACAGCCATGGGATACGAGGTCATCGGAGTAGATAAAGATATAGACAAAGTAAATGCTTATAAAGACAGTATCAAAAATACCATTTGCCTGAATCTGAACAATGAACAGGCTGCTCATAACCTTCCACTCAAAGATGCCGACTTAAATATCATTACCTTAGGGAAAGACGCTGGAGCTTCTATTCTCACGGTTGCCATTTTGAAACAAAACGGAGCCAAGCGTATCATCGTCCGTGCCATTTCCGATCTTCATAAAACCGTACTTGAAGCCATGGGCATCTCTGAACTTATTCAATTAGAAAAAGAATATGCCGAATTTTTTGCCACCAAAACCGAACTGTCGACTTCCATCTATACTTACCAGGTCTCACCCGACTATTTCATTTATGAAATGAAATTGCCTTCTCCTTTCGTGGGCCGTAAATTAAGTGATATCCAATTAGAAAAAGATTTCTCATTAAAAATAATAGCAATTAAACATTACACCCATGACGAAGAAAAGGGATACATCCGAATGGAATTACTGGAGATTGTTCCGGATGATTTCATCGTCAGTGCCAACGACATTTTTGTTCTTTTTGGAAAACGCAGTCGTTTCAGGACACTCGCCAAAACTTAACTACCACCCAACGTATATACCTTAGCTTTCTACCCGTTCTGCTTTCAAATATGCACGGCTATGCGACCGTCACTCATATGATAAGTCTTCATTAAATCCGCAGTCATACAAGAATGGATTGGTAAAACAGAGAGGATATCCCCTATATGAAGTTTGTCCAGGAATTCATCGGTAGCACGTACAATCCCATGTTCCTGTGACAAAGACACTAATTCCACTCCAGGAACGATATTGCCCCAGTAAGCATTATGATTCTCAGCAATCAATCCATACAAAGGCTTATCATGAGGGCGGTCAATCCGATCTTTAGAAAAATGAACTCCTCCTCCATAAATCACGGCTTCATTCCGGCTCCGGTTGATGTCTACAACAGGACATTTCACCGCCATAGCAATATTGTACCAATCACAGGAACCTATTTTCAATTGAGTAACATCATAAAATACAAAATTCCCCGGTCGAATCTCGTCAGCTACACCAAACCGATCCGCCAGGGAACAAGAAGGAGTATCTCCCAAAGAAATTTTCAATTGAGGGTAACAGTTAACATAGCGTTCTTTAATATTTTTCAGCATTCGCAAGTTATCTCTGTGAATCTGCAGGATTTCTTCCCTGGACCGTGCATTATAAGTATGACCGGCATGAGTCAAAAATCCCTCGAACTTGATATTTACATCCGGAGCTACAATATCCATAATCCGGTTTATCTTTTCATAATGATTGATCTCCACCCCATCCCGGTGATACCCGGTATCTACCCCTAAATACACGCCCACCGGATATCTAAGGCAAGCTGACAGTTGCCGGGCCCCCTCAGAATGCACCAGCAATAAATTTAAATGAATCCTGGAAGCCAGGTCATTTATTTTCTCATGCTCCAGACAATTTACAGGAAAAGCGACCGTAATATCATTCCATCCCCATTCAGCGAATTTCATCGCCATGTTCAACGAAGAAACAGTAATCTTATCTACCCCGCTAGCCTTGAACCACTCACCGATTTCCCGGGACTGGTGGGTCTTAAAATGTGGTCGGAAAATAACGTTGGCAGCTTTTGCCTTTGCAGCCATCCGGGCAATATTACTTTTACAAACTTCCTCATTGAGAACCATCGTGGGTTCAGTAATCTGAATTATTGTACTCATAAGAAAATAATTTTACTTCTACAAAAGTAAAAATATATACCGGAAAAATCCAAAATAATCTTCTCCAGTATTCTTATGCTAAATGAATGAATTGAAGCAACAAAAACAAAAAAGCGTCCGCAACAAAAACGGACGCCTTTTACTTATCTGATACTTAAAATTTTATTCGCCACGGATAGCAGAAATTCCCGGTAATTCTTTACCTTCAATATATTCCAACAGGGCACCGCCACCGGTAGATACATAGCTCACCTGATCAGCCAATCCGAACTGATTAATTGCAGCCACAGAATCCCCCCCGCCGATCAAAGAAAACGCCCCGTTTTCAGTAGCTTTCACAATAGCCTCAGCAATAGATTTTGTCCCCTCAGCAAATTTTGGCATTTCGAACACTCCCACCGGTCCATTCCAAAGGATGGTCTTAGATTCTTCAATTACTTTGGCAAAACGTTCACGGGTTTCCGGACCAATATCCAACCCTTCCCAGCCATCGGGAATATTCATCGGATCACAAATCTGTGTATTGGCATCATTGCTGAAAGCATCTGCAACAACAGCCTGATTAGATAATACCAAATTTACCCCTTTTTCCTTAGCAATACGCATAATATCTAAAGCCAGGTCTAATTTATCAGCTTCGCAAATAGAACTTCCGACATGTCCTCCTAAAGCAGCTTTAAAAGTATAAGTCATACCACCGCCCAAAATCAGATTGTCCACTTTATCCATCAAATTCATGATAATATCAATCTTAGACGAAACTTTAGAACCACCCATAATAGCAGTAAACGGACGTTTCGGATTTTTCATAACACTATCCACTGCCTTCAATTCTCCTTCCATGACATAACCAAACATCTTGTCATTCGGGAAATATTCAGCCAGCAAAGCCGTTGAAGCATGTGCCCGGTGAGCTGTTCCGAAAGCATCATTAATCCAGCAATCGCCCAAAGAAGCTAAATCTGCTACAAATTTCTTCTGAGATTCTTTCACAGCAGCTTTAGCAGCCTTCTTTTGATCGTCAGAAGCATCTTCAGCCAATCCGCGGGGCTTACCCTCTTCTTCTGCATAAAAACGCAGATTTTCCAATAACAACACTTCTCCCGGTTTTAATTCAGCAGCCTGTTTTTTCGCGCTTTCGCCAACACAATCATCAGCAAATTTCACTGGCTGTCCTAACAATTCTTCCAAATGTTTCAGGATATGCTTCAATGAATATTTGGCCTCCGGACCTTTCGGACGTCCCAGATGCGACATCAGGATAACAGAACCACCTCCCGCAAGTACTTTCTTGATCGTCGGAACAGCAGCACGCATACGAGTGTCATCAGTAATCTCAAATTTATCATTTAAAGGTACATTAAAATCCACACGGATCAATGCTCTTTTTCCTTGAAAATTATAAGTGTCAATAGTCTGCATAAAATTATTATTAATGATTAATGAACTTCCTATAACATGCCCGGTTGGGGATGTTAAAATTAGGAATAAAATCATTGTTTACAAAATATTTCATATACAATTCGCTCAATATCATTCTCAAACGATTGTATATGCGACTGTTTTTTTTAATTCATTTATCCGGGAACATTCGTATATAAACTACTTAATAAACAGAAGATATTGTAGAAATCATTCCAAAATTTTTACTGTCATTCAAGCTCCAGACGACATTGCCTTTAGCATCAATTTCAAACACTTGAGGAGAATTGGCTTTCCGGGCATTTTTATCGTGCCCTTGCCAATTGCAGATATACAAACCATTCCGGCGTGCAGGCAGTAAACCGGCAACAAAAAACAAACGAATTCCTTTAAAATCATTTACTTCATAACAACGTACAACTTTACCTTCATCCAAATCCACTTCCATCAAAGCATGTCCATCACCGCAAGCAACCCAATAATTACCATTTTTCATGGCCAAAGTTGTAAAAAGCGTACCTTCCAATTTCGTTACCCTTACTAATTCTCCGGACGGAGAGATCTCACGTACCTCAGAAGTAGCAAAAAGAGGCATCAAATAGTTTCCCCGGACATTTTTATTCAATTGCCGGAATTGGGAATGCGGACGTTGAATACCTGTCTCATATTCCGTACGCGACAAAATATCACCTTTCGCATTTACTTCCATAATCACAGCCGGATGTCCCACCCAGGCCAACAGGAAATTACCGTCAGGCAATAAACGGGCAGTCTGCATCTCACAATTATCAGGAGCCGGGATATTCCATACTTCCTGATGATCGCGGGTAATCATTTTTGCACCTCTGGCATAAGTAAAAAGAATATTACCATCCGGAGCAGCTACCACCGAATTACATTCCCAGCCTCTCTCCAAAGGATGTTCCCACTCGATCTGTTTCGTTTTCTTATCGATAATGACAATCTTATTCCAGCCGGAACCGCCCATCAATAATTTTTCAACATTCTTTTTCCCTGATACAACAGAGAGAAACAATAAAATAAAACAAAAAATCAGCCCTGTTTTTTTCATACCGGTTCAATTAAACCATTTTCTTCCACTTCCTGTAAGAAAATACAGCCAGAAGAACGACAACACCATAAACAATATAAAAATACACGAACATTCCGTATACATGATCATTCTGTCCATAAGAATGCATGCCACTCAGGAAATAATTCACACCAAAAAAAGTCATCAATACTGCAGCAAAAGCAACCACAGAAACCAAATTAAATAACCAGAGGTTATTCCATCGTTTCACCAAATGGAGATGGGTAACAATAGCATAGATCACCATAGTAACCAACGCCCAGGTTTCTTTTGGATCCCATCCCCAATACCGCCCCCAGGATTCATTAGCCCAAACAGCACCAATAAAAGTACCGGCTGTCATCAACACAAGCCCCATCAAAAGTGACATCTCATTGACAATACTCAACTCACACACCCGCATCTTAAAAATGCCTGCATTCTTTTCACCTGTCAAACTCATAAGTACCATATTAGTGAGCCCAAGCAAACAACTAATCCCAAAGAAACCATAGGCAGCAACAATGACGGCAACATGAAACATCAGCCAAGGTGATTTAAGGACAGGCACCAACGGATTAATCTCCGGATCCATCCAATTCAAGCCCGACACAAAAAGAGAAATACCCCCGAATAAGGTAGCCAGTGCAAAAGTAATCCGGCTCCGACGGCTAAACCATAACCCTGCCAATACAGTTGCCCAAGCGACATAAACCATCGTTTCGTAGGAATTGCTCCATGGTGCATACCCTCCAATATACCAACGCATTCCCAACCCATAGAGATGAAAACAAAACACAAACACTATCCCCCAACACAGGCAACTCCCCGCAAAATACAACCACTTCCTGCTACAAAACAACACACAACATGATACAACCAATAATAAACCTCCCAGTATCAAATACCCCATTTTACAGTAATGAAACACATGCATTTTATTGTATCGCACTTCTGCCCTAATCCGTTCAGGCCTGATATCAATCGTTTGGTTCCGGGCTTGTTGATAAGTAGCAATCATGCCGACTACTTCGTCCGCCTTTGACCAATCCCCTTTTTGCAAAGCAGTCTGCACTTCTTCCAAATACCAGTCCCAAATTCGGGATACAAACATAGAATCCTTTCCCGTGAAAAGAGAAAGATCATCGCCAGGAGCATACCATTTATGATTCGGATCATCTTTATTGGGAAACAAGTTCACCAACTGCCGATTGATCAGCTGGTGAAAAATATTAATCTGTTCATCCAGCTTCATCAAATCTTTATCAAAACGCGTACGCTGCACAGGCATTTTATGATAAGCCTTTTCTAACTTCTCCTGCAATTTGTAATTTCCATCCCGGTCAAATAACTCAAAATAAGCGCATCCTCCTTCACTCAGATCATAATATGCAGCCAGCTCCGGATTAGAAAAAACAATAAACGGAACGTATACCCATTTTTCAGGCATAGCCAGAAGACTAATCAAGAACTGGTCCGAATTCAGCTTTCCGATCCGATCCGATTTATGGAGTTTACGCAAAACTTCAGACGAGAATGTATTGACGGGCATCACCCTTCCTTTCTCAGACTGTAAAGGAAGAACACCCAAACGAGCAGCATGGGCAGGGGAAACAACATTGCGTTCCATATCGGATATCCTCACGTACTGCTCTTTTGCGTTGGCTTCAACAGCAAAAACGAAAAGAAAAAGAAAAAGAAACAAAGCATTAGCATGCAATTCTTTCAACCTCCGGCTCAAATGCATAAAACGGGAATTTTTACCGATAATTGAAAAGACAAGCCCCCATGCCAGCAGAAAATAACCGGCATAAGTAATATTCCGGCCTGCCACATCATGATTCACATAAAGCACTGTACCCAACTCATCCGGATCATAAGAAGCCTGAAAAAGACGGTATCCTTTGACATTCAATACATTATTCATAAAAATACGTTCAATGCGGTATTCACCATCCACCTGTACAATTACCTCACTTTCATAGGAAGAAGGGCTATCAGAACCGGGATAACGCGCTAAAGTAAATTTCTTCAACTCAACAGAAAAAGGCAAAGTATAATATGCATTGACACTATCCGAAGCACGAACCAACATTTGGTCACTTGACTCACCTTCACGAAGATGCAAAATACCCTCTTTACCTGTCAGGAAAGAAACCAAAGCCCCCAAAAGAATCACAATAAAGGCCACATGAATCATGATCAGTCCCGGTCTACCACATCTCAGATAACAATATTTCCAGGCCGCTACTATAAAATTTACAACCAATAAAAACTGGAGGAAAAAGAATAAAGGAGAACAATAAAACATCGACCGGGCTACAGCTGTCCCATGGTATTTTTCCACAAAAGTAGCAACGGCAAGTCCCAAGGCGTACACCGTCAACAACACGACAGTCGTTATAAAAGAAGAAAAAAAACGTTCGAAAATTGTTCTCATACGCTTTATCAGTATAACAGATGTAGCAACCCAATTGCTACATCTGTAATTTTCAGGAAATCGTGATATTAATCTTCAATGATCATTCGGAAACCAACATTAAATATACGCTGATATGGATAAAATCCTTTCCGGGAATATGATGCAGAGAATTTTGGACGCTCGATATACGAACCGCCGCGAACAACTTTATACTCTGAAGTCTGTTTTGACTTTTCATTGTAAGGATAAGGTACATAATCCGAACGGGTCCATTCAGCTACATTGCCATGCATCGAATACAATCCGAACGGATTAGCCTCATATACTTTCCCGCCAACCATAACCAAATTTCCATCGTCCACACTTTCTTCTTTCGGCAAGAAAGTATAATACTTATACCAGGGATCTGATTTCCTCATCGGTTTCGGGTCGACTCCTGAAACAGCAAACAACAAGGTTGTCTTATCTGCCAGGTTATCCTTTTTACCAAAGTCAGCATTCAGATCACCAAACCAAAATGCCTTATCGCTACCTGCCCGGCAAGCCCATTCCCACTGTGCTTCCGTCGGAAGGGTTATTTTTAAACCCGTCTTTTCACTCAACTTCCGGCAATAGTCCATGGCATCATTATAACTAACACGTATCACCGGCTGCTGAGGCTCATTGGCGGGATATCCCTGATCTACATGATCTTTCCATTGTTCATCAACATAACGACTATCGTGATCCGGACAAATGACCCGATACTGTTGATTGGTAGTCTCCAGTTCTGCCATCCAGAAACCCTTATGAATCTTCACTTTAGCCGTCGGGGAAGCATCTGGTTCACCAGCATAGCTCCCCATCACAAACTCACCTGCAGGAATGCGCACAAAAGTAACTTCTACTCCAGGAGCAATTTCAACAACCTTGCGATTTTCACCTTCTTCAGCAACCATTGCTTTTGCCTGGTCTGCACCAAAAGGCCATCCTTTAATCTTCAGGGACTTTTCTTTACCGGGACTACCTTGCTCAGGCATAACGGGCACTACAGGTCCCTGTTTTTTCAAATAATCGGCATAATCAGCAATCTCTTTTTTCCAATCCACTCCCATACCACCGGCATACTTATCATTCAATTCTTTACGTCGCTGAATCTGATCAAATCCCTGATAAGGAAAACTACTCAGGACGTTTGCATTAAAATAACCTTTATCGGGGGCATTATAGTCAATCCAATTATATAATGTAGCCCATTCTTTATCAGTTAGTTTTACATTATAGTGTCCTTTCTTCAACAAACGGACCAATTCACTGGTATTCGGATGGTATTCATAAGGTTGTAACACAACCATATCTCCTTCTCCCCCTTGGCGGTGTACATACGGATGTAAATTCAAATAAGACGAACCGTATCCTTTGGCATCTTTTTTACCTCCACGTAAATCAAATGCTTTTCCCTCACCATGATGGCAAGCAATACAAGCCCGGTCCAAAATGGGTTGGATCTCCAGATCAAAAGTAAAAGGACGCGTTCCCCCTTCCGGCAATGTCAATGCAGACGGAGCTTTCCGGGAAGCAATCACCCGCTTTGGAATCGGTATCTGATTCTGGTCTTCATGGCAACCAATACAAGAAACCACTTCCCCCGGCTGCCCGGTAACCCAACTACGCATCCATTGGACGGCAACACCGTCTTTATCTAATGGTTGGATAGAAAGCGGCGTATTAGCAGGAGCCTTAAAAATAACAGAGCCATCTTCTTCTACCGGAACAGTTCCCAATATCCGTTTAATATCCCATCCTGACTGTATACCATGCCAATTATGATCCGAAGGAGTTTTCACATAAGCATATTCATAAGCATGCAACCGCAAGGAATTCCCCTCAAACCTTCCCCTTCGTAAATATCCTGAATAAAAAAAGTAGCTTCTTTTTCACCCAATTTTACACGGTCAGGAATAACCGGAGGAGTAACCGTCTTGCGAACCAGGACCGGACTGATATATCCCTCACCCTCAGTCTGATAAAGACAAGTAACATTGTCATAAACATCAACCAGATAAATACCCCACAAAGACTGTGGATTCAATTTTGCCGCTACTAAAAAATATTTATCACTGATTGGAGTTGGTTTTACAAACTGTGGCCATACTCCATCCACCAGACGATCTTTAATAACCTCCTTTATAGGACGATTACGATAAGGGATTTCCTGTGTCATCCCCAAATTACCCTTACGTCCCTTAGCCGGATCAAATAGTATCAAACGTCCCGAGCGGGCAACACCATGATGACCGGAAATAATACCCACAAAGGCTGAACCATGACCTGGTAATGGCTGTACATCGAATATACTGTTCGGAAACATGGCCCCACTTCCATACAGAGCTTTATTTTCTGTCCCATCCGGATTCATATGCATGACAATACGCGAATAATAATGAGTCAAATCCGTATATTCCCAACGGGTATACATCACACGGCCATTATTCATAACCACCGGATTCCAGTTGGCATCCTGATCAAACGTCAGACGGCGCATGCTCTTATCTTTCGGATTATAAAGCACCATATTTCCTACAGCATCACTACCATTCACACAAGGAACTCCCTGATAACCAATATTAGAGATAGCGATTACACGCCCGTCAGGTAAATAAGTACCATCATAGAATTCCAAATCCGGTTCATCATTTTCCACCAGTGGCTTGTAACCACCTCCATCCAATCCTACTTCAAAAACATTCCAACGTTTATCCTCTCCGGTTTGCGTAAACATTACCCGATCACCATCCCAATGCAGTTTCAAATCCGAAACCGAAGATGTATTGGACGGCTTGTATACCTGGCGCATTCGGACATCACCACGCAAATTTGACAATTCGACTATTTCAGCATTAAATCCCTGGCGACGGGCTGATTCCTGATTGCTCCAATTATTGGATTGCGTGCCCAATTGTGGAGCCATTGCCTGGCGGGCCTTTGCCCCCAACTTAAAACGGACTGCAACCACCTTATCCGGATCCAACAAAGGATTGCCCAACAGAATGGCCCGTTTGAAGGATACGGCCTGACGGGCATCATTTAACGCTTGTTCATCTCCATGATAAATACCATCGAATCCCCTCTGTTGTAATGCTTCCAATTCACGCATCATAGGTTCATATCTGGTTATATCATAGCCTTCTTGTTTTTTCATATCCGCATAAGCCAACCTGACAGCATCGACATTCAACCATTCCAACTCAGATTGAAGCAAATAAACGGTCTGAACCTTTTCCAATAATTCCAAATACTGACGAATCTGACTGCAAACCTCTTCCTCATTTCCAATCTGTTCAAGCAAATCCGAATAATGAGTTTTTTCTTTCAGACGGTTAATGACTGATTTGACAGCCTGTTTTTCCACAGAAGCATCAGGAGTAGTCAGCCAATTGTCAAGCCCATTTGCCACAGCCTCCAACAGAGCCATTTCATCCGGGAATCCTTCTTGCAATTCCTTTGTGATAATCTCCACTTCCGGATCAGTACCTTTTTTCAGTTGTGCCTGAAACTCCGTTTTTGCTTTTATTGAAACGTCAACCCATGTATCCGCCTTCTTCTGCTTCGGACCTGCCGAAACCAGCATGGAGAAAGATAACATAGCTACTATTAATAAATAATATTTATTCATATCATAAATGATCAATTATGACTACAATGAAGCTACCGGATTAGTAAAACGCAATCCACCATTATCATGATAACATGCCCATTCATCCACAATTGCCCCTTCAGGTCCCGCCATCATAAAATGAAAAGATTCCAGCTTTTTAAGCCGAAGCACATCCCCAACCTGCTGAACCACAAAATTCTTACTTTTGATTGCTCCATGAACAGCCGGAATAACAGGTGCATCAGGTGTCGGTTCCCCTATTTCAGAAAAATTATAAACCCAACCTTTTTCCACCATCCAGGATTCATGTTTAGCCGGGAAATTAGTCGCAACATGCGCGTGTTCGGGAATCATCTGACCAGGTAACAGGTAAATCGCGTGAGCAAAATATTTGTATTCAGAGTCATTGACCCAAAAAATTCCTCCCATACCCACATTTTCAAAATCCCCTAAACCAAAATCTGTTACCCACATATCTCTCGCCATAATTTCCGTAAACGGAATTTGATAAAACGAAAACATATCTTTCATCGCTTCTATTGCAACATCTTGTTGAAACTTGCCATCTTTATAAAAATCAGCATTGGTGTACTTCTTAGAATATTTCATATCCTTTTCATTATTAGTATTAATATTATCTTTAGTTTTTGTCAAATTTTGTGTATTGCCTGCTACAGTATGTCCATCCTTTTCTGACGTTGTTTTACAGGAACATGCAGCCACTAAGAGTAGAAAGGCTCCTATTGCCATGGGATTCAAAAATTCTTTTTTCACTTTTGTTCTTTGATTAGTTGGTAATATTTTTTATTGATTACATACATTTATACCGCGATACCTTCAATTTCTATCAATAATTCATCTCGGCAAACATCTGCCCATAAATAGGAAATCGGTATATCGAGTTTATATTCTTTCAGTAATTGGGCTGCCTCTTCATAAAAAGACTCCTCTTTCAGGTAAACACGAAGCGCCCTGAGACGGGTATCTCCGGTCAACTGCCTGACATTCTCCATCGTAATATGAAGTTGATGTTCCAATCCCACTCCGATCAAACTATCTTCTCCCCGGATAGCTGCTGTACCGGAAATATAAATCAAACGATGACCATCGAATGTCATGCTCTTAGCCCGTTCAAATTTCGGAGTCGTCTTCTTTTTATGTGCCGCAACCAATACATCATCCGAATAAGCATGAGCGGCTACCTGCAATTTATTATCGATAGGGGTAGCATAACATTCCGGACGGATAAAGACTGCCGCATCCAAATCGACTAAAATTCCTCCCAAGTTTACCCCAATCCCTGTGGCAGCGGGATAACCATTGCTCCAGTCAGCCTGCCTGTAAAACTCGCTCCTGGCATTGTTAAATATCTGATAATGCTGATCTGCCCCATCCAAACCGGTTATCTGTTCAATGTAATTCCACTGACGAATAATGCTGTTTACCGGAAAATTTTCTTTTTGCAACAAGCCTTCAACCATCCGAAAAACTTCCTGCGACTGTAACAAAATACCCGTATTAACCACATCACCCTGAATTCCTCCGCCAAACAAGAACCGACCATCGTCATTCTCCAGCACGACATAAGAAAAACCACAATAATGCCTGTAAGTTATATGTTCCCCCTGGTCCGCCTTATAACTATGCACCTCTAATAGTAAGCCAGCATTTAAAGGCGGCTGAGATACATAACTTAATGCTGGTTCCTGGTCACCACAGTACCGATATACTTTATCACGCAACATAGCACAATGTTCGGCATATTGCCTGTTATCCTCCGGTGTACCGAAGAACACTAAACGGAAAAGTTGCTCATCCTGAGGCAATTGCATTAATAAAGCATCCACCATTTCTCCAAAAGAGGCATTCTCTGTCGTATAGAGATAATAATGTATCTTATCGCAATAATTCATAGCGAATTCACGTATTCAGTTAAAGCTTCTACTTCTTTCCGGGACAATTTCTTGTCAACCCCATGTTTATACACCTCAAACACCTCTTCCATAGTAGCAGCACGGCCATCAAACAGATAAGGAGCCGTACGCCATACTTCCCGAAGGGTGGGAGTATCCCATCCCTTTTCGAACTCAATGTCTTCGCCTATACGGTACATTCTCATATCTGTATAATAAGGACCGCTATGACATTCACCACATTTCAATTTCTCGAATATTCTTTGTCCTTCCTTTGCTTTCTCCGACAGTTCACCATTAACCAGATAGGGACTCGGTACAGGGCGTAGTGATTTCAGATAAGCATCCACACACCGGGCATCTTCTTCCGAGATATTAAAAAACTGTATAAAGTTAAAACCTGCCCGCACCGCACGTTCAGCATGTTCCCGAATCCCGGAAATCATATTCGGAGGAGTCACATGGCTAAAAAGCAAACTCTTGCAATTCTTCGGATTACCCACCCCATCATTCATCAAATCCCAATTCATACCATCCGTACGGGCATCTCCAGGATGACATCCGTTACAACTTTGCCAATTCTGAAAACAGTGAGAGGCATCATTAAAATAACGTTCACCTTTGTCCTCAATACTTTCTTCACGCCCGGGATTCAATTCAACCGCTTTTATTTCATGGGTATTAATATCCATGAAGTTCAATATATCGCTGAAATAAGTCGGAATAATCAACCGATCACCGTTTAAAACCATATTACGGGGCCCATTCCCCCGCAAAGGAATACGTTTGCGTATACCATACAAAAAAGTCAGGTCATAATCCAAAGCTGCCTTATCCGGATAATTCAGGAATCTCTCTAACATAGCTTTCTGGTCAATCATACTTATTTCATGAGTTCCGGAATGGGAAATAAAGATATGATTCTCGTTACAGGCAATACTCCAGACGCCAGCAGCCCCTCTTTCCGGTTCATCTACTACAACAGCCCCCAGAAATTCCTGCTTAGCTACGTCAATCACACTAAAGGCACTGGTATTCATCCATCCTTGCTGCAACTGGGAAGTAGGCACTGTGAAACGTCCCAGGTTATGCACCACATAAATATATTCACCATCCGAAGAGATACAGATTCCCCGTAAAGCATTACTACCATTCGCTAACCGGATATCTTTCACCTTCGTAAATCCCTCCATCTCAATGACAGAAACACAAGAAGCCACGTAATCAACATCTGCTCGTTGAGACGGCAAAAAATTGGCAACAAACATATATTTACCATCCTTACTAAATACTGCCGAGCGAGGTTCACGTAATACGGTCACGGTACGGAGTAATTTCATAGAGACCGGATCTATTTCGGAAACCGTATTCTGGAATGCATTACACACATATATCCGCTTTCTATCCGGACTGAACATCGGATGGCAAGCACCTGAACCAGTTGCAACCACAGCTGACACCTCACCCGTCTGCAACGAAAGAAGTTGCAAACGCCCAACCGTTTCAAAGGTTGTTACATAAACTTTGTCAACATCCGGTAATACCCCCGTAGGTACCTCATCAATTGGAAAAGTACGGAGTAGTTTACCTTCAGAAGAAATAACATCCAACCGCTTTGCTCCTTTTTCTGTTATCACAATTTCCCCTTTTTCATTCAAAGCCACAGCAGTCGGAAAAAGAGGCGGATTTCCCGCTGAAGCATAAGAAACACAACACCCAATAAAACACAACACCAATAAACTTTTAAACATATAATTCCACATCTTCTTTATTATATTCTACACTTTTTTTAACTTACTATATCCAAGTTCAAGCGATATATCCTGTGCAACCTGCTTGATACACTCAGCAAACGAAACGACAACTCCATTTGACAGTCTGTCCCTGGGACCAGAAATCCAGATCGCACCACATGGATAACCCGTATAATTGAAAATAGGAGCTCCTATGCATATCACTCCATTCAACTCTTCCTCATTATCCATGGCATAGCCTTGTTGCCGTACTTTTTCAAGTTCTTTTAAATAGACTTCACGTGAGGTAATTGTACGCACATTATAACGGGTAAATTCCATATATGACAAATATCGTTCCCGAACAGTATTGGGCAAATAGGCCATAATAGCCTTACCGGGAGCCGAGCAATGTAATTCGAAAGACTTCCCCGGAGAAAGAATAAAACGAAACGTATGATGTCCTTGTGCCTGCTCTATAAAAATACCTTTCTGATCTCCCAACACTCCAAAACAGGCAGTCTCTTTCACCCGATCACGCAAATCACGCAAATGCGGCAATACGGTTTCCAATAAATTATGTTCATTTAATGACCTGAACCCCAAAGTCAACAATTTCCGGGATATCTTATACCGCTTAGTATCATCATCATAATTCAGATAACCCAGACGTACCAATGTATTCAAAATACGATAAGCCGTAGTCTGAGAAATATCAAGGGCAGCTTTAATCACCTGAAGCGTCTCTCCCGAACTATGAAACGACAAATATTCAAGCACCGCAATACCTTTTTCTAAATTTGGGACTTTATAATGTTCTTCTCCTTTTTCCATATTTGGAATACAATTTTCCACATTTGAAATATTATTTCAGATTTATACCAAAAATAAAAAAGTCAAAAATAATATAAGCACAAAATCTCTGAAAATTAGTTAAAAGCAGAATATTTTTACAAGAAACAGGTTAGCCACTTAATTTATAACAATTCTTCCACTACTCATTAATGCCTGAAATTTCAAAATCAGGAATTCATTTTCTTACTTTTAATCCTATATTTGCCGGATGAATACGCATGAACAATATATGCTTAAAGCATTAGATGAAGCGGCAAAAGCCGCCGAAGAAGGAGAAATTCCGGTTGGGGCAATCATCGTATGTAAAGGTAAAATCATAGCCCGGGCACACAATGAAACTGAAAAATTGAACGATGTTACAGCACATGCAGAAATGATTGCCATCACTATGGCCACCTCTTTTCTGGGTGGGAAATACCTGAATGAATGTACTCTCTACGTCACAATGGAACCCTGTACGATGTGTGCCGGAGCTTTAGCTTGGGCACAACTCGGAGAACTGATCATCGGTGCATCAGATCCAAACCGGGGGTATACCCGTCTTTCCCCGTCAGTACTGCATCCACGTACCCGGGTAACCACCGGAATCCTGGCAGAAAAATGCAGCGTAATGATTAAAGACTTTTTTAAAACAAAAAGAACTTAGTTATTTTCAAATCAAAGCGATCAACTGAATAAATACAATCAGAAAAACCATAGCAATAGGATAAACTGTTGCGTAGGCTACACTAGGCATATCCGAATCAGTCATCGAATCAGCTGCAGCCAACCCGGGGGTACTGGTCATTCCTCCGGTAATCGTCCCCATCAAATCAAAAACATTGATTTTACAAATAAAAAATCCCACCAACATAGCCAGGATCATAGGTACTAATGTAATAGCGAATCCCACACCAAAAAGTATCCATCCACTTTCCTGAAAGGTAGCAACAAGGTTGGCTCCTGCAGCGGTTCCCACCTCCGCTAAAAACAATAATAGTCCCAATTGCCGTAACAATTGATTGGCTGACCCGGACATCGACCAGATAACCGGTCCGGTTTTTCCCAAAGCACTCAATACCAAAGCAACAATCAAAACCCCTCCTGTTAATCCCGGAGAAAAACTAAAACTATCCGAAAAAGAAATATTTATTTTACCGAAAATGACTCCCAAAACAATTCCCATAGCTATGGGGAAAAAATCAGTGTCCGAAAGACGCTTCTCATCATTTCCTAACAATTTGGACAATTCATTCAGACTATCCTGATGTCCGACCACAGTCAGTTTATCCCCAAACTTCAACACCAAATCCGGGCTTGGTGATAAATCAATACCACTCCGTCTCACCCGGGTAACGGTACAACTGAAATTCTCCTGAAAATTCAGATTTCCCAAACTTTTACCGATGACTTCTTTATTTGTTATCAACAACAAACGCAATTCATAGGATTGTCCCAATGGTAAATCTTCTGCCACCCGTTCCCCCAATAACAGCCCCAATTGTTCCAAAGCAGTCACATTACCCACGGCTTTCACCAGGTCATCTTTATGCAAAACACTCTGAGGTGATGGCAACTCGGTTGCCTCCCCATGCTTGATTCTGGAGATAACAGCTCCAGTCATCGTCCGGATTTGCAATTGAGTCAATGACTTACCGAAAATCCCGGCATTTGTAATCCGGAAAGTCCCTGTCTGCAAGGAAGGAAATCTTTCTTTTTGTTTATGTTCCAACTTTCTTTCTTCGGTTCTTAAATCTACTCCCAACAGTTTAGGCAATAACTTGACAAACAAAATCACTCCGATCACTCCAAAAGGATAAGCAATACCATAAGAAATCGAAGCAGCAGAAGACTTGGTTGCATCAATAGCTGCCGCTAAGCCCGGAGTACTGGTTAACGCCCCTGCAATTAAACCTACAGTTTCATCCGTATCCAACCCTAAAATATATTTCAATCCAAGCCCGGTCAAACAAGCCGACCCAACAATTAATAAGGTAATCAAAATCAATAACTTCCCTTGTGATTTGAAAGAACCGAAAAAACCAGGACCGGCTTGTATTCCAATAGTGAAAATAAACAAGACCAATCCAAAATTTCCCAATTCTTTAGGAATAATCACTCCAAAATGGCCAAATAATAAGGCAATAAAAATTACGGCAGAAACATCCAGAGAAATGCCCCGAAAATTAACCTTCCCAAGTATAAACCCCAAAGCAACAATCAGGAAAAGAACAAAATAAGATGACTGTAAAAGACTCTCAAACATAATTAATCCACTCATGTATTCATTTACCAACGATCAAGATGCTGATCCGAAACGGGTTATACCAGATTCGCAACGGACATTCTTTGTTTATCGTGCCTTGCCCTTCAAAACACCGGAATTTCGGGCAAAAATCCCGATCTTATTCATTTCTTCCCAATAGCCAGGGAATGACTTGGTAACAACATCTTTATCTACGATTACCAAACCTTTATGTTTCAAGACAGCAGGAGCAAAAGCCATAGCCATACGATGGTCATGGTAAGTCTCAATTTCTGGCCCAGCCATTGGTTTGCATGTCCCACCTTCCCAACTCAACTTGTTATCCCCATCCGCTTTCAAACAATACCCCAATTTGGCCAGTTCAACCATTAAAGCCGCTATACGGTCCGTTTCCTTTATCCGTAAAGTTTCCACTCCCCGAAATACAAAAGGAATACCCATCACACAGCAAGCCACTGCAAATGACTGCACCAAATCAGGCATTTCCACAAAATCGAATTCCAACCGACTAACCTGCCTGGCCGTTAGAGTCAAAATCACATCCTCTCCGGTAAACCCAGCCTTTACTCCTAACTTTTCCCAAACCTCTACCTGCCGGGCATCTCCTTGCATACTGTTCTGAGAAAGTCCCCTCAAAGAAAGGCTTCCTCCTTCAGCTATTGCAAGCAACTCAAAAAAATAAGAAGCTGCACTCCAATCCGATTCAACCCGGAAAGGAATGGCTACATAAGGCTGAGCTTCTATCCGGATAACAGCACCTTCCCGCCGCACGTTGGCTCCAAATTCCCGCATAATTTGTACCGTCATATCTATATAAGTACCCGAAACTACTTTTCCCTCTAATTTAATGGTTAAGCCTTTTTCCATGTAAGGAGCAATCATCATCAGAGCAGATATATACTGACTGCTTACCGAAGCCGGAATTTCTATCTCTCCTCCCACCAAATAAGAACCGGATATAATCAAAGGCGGAAAACCTATTCTTTCACGATAATCGATATGCGCCCCCAATTGATTCAAAGCATCTACCAGCACTCCTATGGGCCGTTGTTTCATGCGCTCTGATCCTGTTAATTCCCATTTTCCCACAACCCGGGCTAAAAAAGCAGTCAGGAAACGCATAGCTGTACCAGCATGACCGACATGAAAACAAGTTCCATCAGAAGATAAAACCTCCAACATACTTTTAGTATCATCGCAATCTGCCAGGTTTTCAACCGGCATATCACTATCAGCCAAAGCATGAATAATCAGAACCCGATTGGAAATACTTTTAGAAGCTGGTAAACTCACCTGTCCCCTCAACACTTGAGTCTTAAAATCCAATGATATATTCATAAAAAATAATGTACGATTTCTATAGTTGTTTAAGGGCTTCTAAAATATTTTCCCGACTGCAATACTGGTCTATTTCAACTTCTCCAGGACACCGTAATAAAGTAAAATTAACCCCTTCATGCTCATTTTTTTTATCATGAAGCATCAGTTCATATAATTCTTCAGGCTCCCCTACTTCATGATACACCGGATATTTCCCACGAATAAACTTCCGCACAGCTTCATAGTGTTTCTCTTCAAATCCCAATTGCTTCACTGAAAGATATAACTCTGCAATCATACCGTAAGCTACGGCGTCTCCATGATAAATTTCCAGATTCTTCTTTATGGCAATACTTTCTATAGCGTGCCCGATAGTATGTCCAAAATTTAAAGCTTTCCGGAGTCCTTTTTCACGAGGATCAGCTTGTACTATTGCAGCTTTTACAGCCACTGATCTCTTAATTAAATCCAGAAAATCAGCCTCTGCAACTCCCCCTAAATCCACTTGCATCACTTCAGCAAGATGCTCTTCATCAGCTAACAAAGCATGTTTTAACATCTCTGCGAACCCGGATAATATCTGCCGTTCAGAAAGAGAACTTAAAAAATAATTGTCAATAATCACCCATTCAGGTATGGAAAAAGTACCAATTTCATTCTTCAGTCCATCAAAATTTATTCCGGTCTTTCCTCCTACAGAAGCATCCACCTGCGACAAAAGAGTGGTAGGAATGTTCAGGCAACGGATTCCCCGCTTAAAACAGGAAGCAGCAAATCCACCAACATCAGTAATCAACCCTCCTCCCAGATTAATCAATACAGAGTTACGGCGTGCTCCATATTCCGATAAAATATGCCAGATATAAACCACGCTTTCCAACGACTTATTATACTCACCTTCAGCTATCGTTATAATATGTTCCCTGGGCACATAGCCCATATTCAGATGCTCCATACAATAATTCCGACTATTGTTATCCACCAACACAAAAATATCAGAGGAATTCACACTTTTCAGTTTACCTCTTAATTCTGTACCGGCATCCCGGGTAAAAACGACATTAACCATAGTAATAATTTTTTTACAAAAATAAAAAGGAATAAGGAAAAACCAAATACATATTCCGTTCCAACTGAAATTCAACCGGATTAATTCTAAACAAAACAAAACATTGTTTGAAAGAAATAAATTTCGTATATTTGTTAAAGCTGTTTCTAAAATCAAGTAATGAAAACTGACAGTTCCATTCGTAGCCAAGTTGCTGTTAGTCTGATCCCCAGACTAAACAGTCATTTTTGTCTCCCACTGATAGAAAAATGCGGAGGTATTGAAGGTTTTTTCCTGGAAAGTGAAACAGCCCTTCTACGGGCCTATCAGGAATTCAATATCTCAGCAGGGTTATTTGATCGTTCCAAAGCTTTTCAGGAAGCCGAACGGGAATTAGAACAAATGGATAAGTATGACATCCAAATTTGTTCCGTAGAGAGCAGCACTTATCCTGAATTATTACGGCAATGCGAAGATAGTCCACTCGTATTTTACTACAAGGGTGACATCCGGACATCCCCAAAAGCAAAATTCCTGGCAGTTGTCGGTACCCGCCACGCTTCGTGCAGATACCTGGCAAAAGTAGAATCTATAATTAGCGATCTTTGTGAAATGGGACACCATCCCATTATTGTCAGCGGTCTTGCCTACGGCATTGATGCTTCAGCCCACCGGGCCAGTTTGAAATATGGATTAAGAACCTTTGCTGTACTAGGACATGGACTGCATATGATATATCCTGCTTCCCACAAAAAATTAGCTGAAACCATCCTGGCCTCCTCGGGTGCACTTATCAGTGAATTTCCATGTACAGCAACCATTCACCCCAGCAATTTCCTGCGCAGAAACCGGATTATTGCAGGCTTATGCCATGCTACTCTTATCGCAGAATCAGCTGAAAAAGGGGGAGCTATGTCAACAGCCCATTTAGCTTTATCCTACAACCGGGATGTCATGGCTTTTCCGGGACGCCCGGACGACAAATATTCTGCC
>URJC01000005.1 GCA_900548135.1 uncultured Odoribacter sp.
CCATCTGAGCAGCTTCTTCCGAATTCATCACATCATACGGCAAACAAGCCAATTCTTCACATACTTCCTGACTAGGAGTACGCAGACCTTTGAATGGTTTTACTATAGCCATAAAAATAACAGTTTACGATAAATGATAAACGATTAACAATAATGAGATTACCATCGTTCATCATTAATCGTCCATCGTTTATCAAAAATTATTTGTTTACTTTGAATTTAGCATCTCCGTATTCCAGAAAAGCAACAATCTGACGGGCAGCAGCCAAACCGGCATTTACATTAGCTTCTTCAGTCTGAGCACCCATCTTCTTCGGAGTGAAGAAATAACGGCCTTCGAACGGTACATATTCAGCAGCATTATCCGGAGCAATATCAGAAATATATTTAAAATCAGGACGATCAGCCATCAATTTCAACAATTCTTCTTCATTGATCACTTCCTTACGCGCAGTATTAATCAACACTGCTCCTTTCGGCATGCGATTCAACAATTCATAATTAATCGATTTCTTTGTCTTCTCTGTTGCCGGAATGTGTAAAGAAACATAATCACACATACCATACATTTCCTCTGCAGAATGTAAAGGAATAGCACCAGCAGCTTTGATTTGTTCATCTGTCATAAACGGGTCGAAAGCATAAACTTCCATGCCAAATCCTTTAGCAATACGCCCTACGTTTTGCCCAACATTACCATAAGCATGAACACCGATTTTCTTTCCTTTCAGTTCATGTCCGGATTTACCATTATAAAAATTCCGGGCAAGGTAAACAGCCATACCAAATACTAATTCGGCTACTGCATTAGAATTTTGTCCCGGAGTATTCATCGCCACCACTCCGTGTTCTGTACATGCCTGTAAATCAATATTATCATATCCGGCACCTGCCCGAACAATCACTTTCAATTTTTTCGCAGCATCAATAACTTCTTTTGTCGCCTTATCGGAACGGATAATCATGGCATCCACATCAGCAACAGCAGCAATCAATTCAGCCGGAGAAGTATATTTTTCCAACAAAGCAAGTTCATATCCCTGAGCTTCCACGATTTCGCGGATTCCATTGACAGCAACGGCTGCAAAAGGTTTATCGGTTGCAATCAGAACTTTAGTCATAATTTTATATTTTAAATTTCAGATCCTAAATTGCAGGTCTCAAATCATAAATCATTCATTTACAATTCAAAACCTACAATCCAAAATACAATTATTTCTTATGGGCTTTTTCAAATTCCTGCATAGCAGCAATCAAGGCGTTTACATCGTCCATTGTACAAGCATTATAAGTTGAAGCACGGAAACCTCCAACCAGACGGTGTCCTTTTACTCCCACGATATTCTTAGATTTACAGAAATCCAGGAATTCTTTTTCCAATTCTTCATACCCTTCAGCTAACAGGAACGGAATATTCATACGGGAACGGGAACCTTCTTCGACAACCGCACGGAACACTGTATTACGTTCAAATTCTGCATATAAAGCGTCACATCTCTCGATAGCCATTCTTTCCATAGCTTCAACGCCACCCATTTGCTTGATCCACTTCAAAGTCTGACCAACAGCAAAAATATTCAGACAAGGAGGTGTATTAAACATAGATCCGTTCTCAACATGAGTCTGATATTTTAACATAGTCGGAATCTTACGGTCAGCCACTACTCTATCCAGATAGTCATTACGGATAATTACAAAAGTAGCACCAGCAGGTCCCAAATTTTTCTGACAACCACCATAAATCATCATGTATTTTTTCACATCAACCGGCCGGCTGCAAATATCAGATGACATATCAGCAATCATAGGTACAGGACTATCTAAATCTTCAAATATTTCAGTCCCACGGATTGTATTATTAGAAGTAATATGCAAATAGTCTACATCAGCAGGAATTTTAAATCCTTTCGGATAATAAGTAAAATTCCGGTCTTCCGAAGAAGCAATAATTTCGACCTCACCCCATAATTTCGCTTCTGCAATAGCTTTCTTTGACCATACCCCCGTATTCACATAAGCAGCTTTCTTTCCCAAGAAATTGTAAGGAATCATGCAAAACTGCATACTGGCCCCACCTCCCAGGAAAATAACTGTATAATTATCCGGGATATTCAAAACTTCTTTAAACAAAGCAACGGTTTCATCATAAACAGCCTGAAAATCAGCTGAACGGTGAGACACCTCCAGAATAGACTGACCACAATTACCCAACTCCATTACAGCTTTTGCTGTATTTTCCAAAGTCATATCCGGCAACTTGCAAGGACCTGCGTTAAAAATATGTTTTCTCATTTTGTATAATAATTTAAGGTTATTATTTAAATTTCAGTTTCAAACGTTACAAATATGCAAAATTTACTTCAGAAAACATCATTTTTGAAGATAAATATTCGAATTTACTTATAATTTAAAATCACGTTCCCGTTTGAATTTTATATTCTGCCAATCAAAAAACGGGACCCTGAAAGTCCCGCGCTATTTTTTATGTTTTTCCAGGATTAAAAGAAAGGAGTTTTTACAATTTTTGCTTTCAATGCCTTATTACGCACCCGGATAAAAATTTCAGTATCCAATTTCTGGAAACCACTTTTCACATAACCCGTACCAATTGATTTTCCGGTTAAAGGAGAAACTGTACCGGAACAAACCACTCCGATCTCATTTCCCTCCGCATCCTCTATCGGATATCCCTGACGGGCGATCCCGCGATCTAAAATCTCAAATGGTTTCATATAACGGGTTGGTTTATCAGCTTTCAGCTTTTCATGATATTCCCGCATGATAAAATCGTTACCTGGCACAAACTTCGTGATCCATCCTAATCCTGCTTCTATTGGAGAATGTTCATCATCTATTTCATGTCCATACAAACAAAAACCGGCTTCCAGGCGAAGAGTATCCCTGGCACCCAGACCGATCGGTTGAATACCAAATTCTTTTCCGGCTTCAAATACAGCATTCCACAATTTATCTGCATCTTCATTATAAGCATACACTTCACAACCACCAGATCCGGTATAACCTGTTGTAGAAAAAATCACTTTATCAATTCCTGCAAAAGGGATTTCTTTGAAAGTATAATATTCCATATCTGTGATATTCTCATCAGTCAGCTTTTGCATCGCTTTCAGCGCCAACGGACCTTGAATCGCTAACTGGCAGATACGGTCAGAGGCATTTTCTAACTCAATCCCCGGTTTCATTCCTAATTCTTCCCCATACTGAACAACCCAATTCCAATCTTTCTCTATGTTAGCTGCATTGACAACCAACAAATATTTTTCGGGACCAAACCGATAAACCAGTAAATCGTCGACAATGCCTCCTTTATCATTAGGGAAACAGGAATATTGTACTTTGCCATCTGTCAAAACAGCCACATCATTCGTTGTTAGCTTCTGAACCAACTCAAAAGCTTTCGGACCTTTAATCCAAAATTCACCCATATGTGAAACATCAAAAACACCTAGTTTATTCCGAACGGTCAGATGTTCTTCTTTTATACCTGTACTATATTCTATCGGCATATTGTAACCTGCAAAAGGAGCCATACGGGCACCAAGTGCTTCGTGAAAATGAGTAAAAGGAGTAGTCTTCATTTTTTATTTCTATCGTTAATTTCTAATTATAATACAAAGCTTCGCCACTTCCACGCAGCAAAATTGCAAACGTTCGCAAACGAAAGCCTCACAAAGATATAATTTATATCTGTTTTCTCCTTTTGTTTCGTATTTTTTTATCCGGTGAAGTTTGTAATTTTCTTATTAAAAATATTTGGTTATTTATACTTTTTGTCATATTTTCGACAATCTATAATATCAAATGATACTACCATAATATTAACTAAATTAAAACTAAAACTCAAACAAGTACAAAAAACGGACAAATGGTTACAAAATTAACTGAACAAGCAGGATGCACCGTAGCAGAATTTATTGAACTAAAGAGATTTACCCTTGCTATCACAGAAGAAGTGAAATCGGAATTAAAACCCCTTCTCACGCAGGCAGGGATGAAATTGATTTTAAATCTGAAACATATTGAATTTATTGACAGTAGCGGTATCGGTTGTATCATTTCGCTGGTAAAAACAGCCAAAAGCAACGGAGCTGAAATAAAGCTTTGCAATTTATCAGGAGATGTCATGGATGTTATTGAGCTACTACATCTCCAAATGATATTTGATATTGAAAAAGACGTTGAAACCAGTATCAAAAGCTTTCAATAAGCAATCATGCTGAAAATGAAAAAAGGACGGGCCTGCAAAAGTTGCCGTCCTTTTTTATTTCAGGCTTCCACTTTAACAGCCTAATGTTGCCACCATTACCGCTTTTATAGTATGCATCCGATTTTCGGCTTCATCAAAAACAATGGAATTCGGAGACTCAAACACTTCTTCTGTCACTTCAACTCCATCCAAACCAAACTGCTCATAAACATCCTTTCCGACCTTCGTTTCCAGATTATGGTAAGCAGGCAGACAATGCATAAATTTACAATTTTTATTTCCAGTCATTTCCATTACCCTGGCATTCACCTGATAAGGTTGCAGTATACGAATACGTTCTGCCCAAACCTCTGCTGGTTCACCCATCGATACCCAAACGTCTGTATATAAGAAATCACATCCTTTCACACCTGCAGCCACATCATCGGTTACAGTCACAGTAGCACCTGTTTCTTTTGCAATTTCCCGGCAAGTAGCGATCAATTCTGCATCTGGTTGTAAAGCTTTCGGAGCAACAATACGGACATCCATTCCCATCTTAGCACCTCCAACCATCAATGAATTTCCCATATTATAGCGTGCATCCCCCAGATAAGCAAAAGTGACCTGATTCAACGGCTTATCCACATGCTCAGACATTGTCAGAAAATCCGCCAGAATCTGAGTCGGATGAAATTCATTTGTCAACCCATTCCAAACCGGAACACCGGCATATTTTGCCAATTCTTCCACAATTTCCTGAGCAAATCCGCGATACTCAATACCATCATACATTCTACCCAACACACGGGCCGTATCTTTCATTGATTCTTTCACCCCAATCTGTGAACCTGTAGGCCCCAGATAAGTTGCATGGGCCCCTTGATCATGAGCAGCAACTTCAAATGCACAACGGGTACGGGTCGAAGTCTTTTCAAATATCAAAGCGATATTCTTACCCTTCAGGCGGGGCTGCTCAGTACCTGTATATTTTGCTTTCTTTAAATCAGCAGCCAAATTCAACAAGTATTTAATTTCTTCCGGAGTAAAATCCAGCAATTTCAAAAAATTTCTGTTTCTTAAATTAAAAGCCATATCCTCTTATTTTTAAATTAATTTCCTGGTGAATGAACAAATGTATAATTAAAATTCGAAAATAAACGTCCAAATTTCCAAATTTCTCATCTAATCATAATGCATCGTGATTTTAGAACCATAATGTCTGTCTTCCAATTTTGTCGCCTCTGTAATAACAGCTTTCTGACCTCCTTTTTCAATAAAAGAAAGGCAAGCCCGGATTTTGGGAGCCATACTTCCTTCTCCGAACATACCGGCCTCCAGGTATTTTACCGTATCAGCATAATCCAAAAATTCCAATATCTCCTGGGTCGGCTTCCGGTAATCCTTATAAATATAAGGAACATCCGTCAGAATATATAACTCATCAGCTTTCACCCGACTTCCAATCATTGCCGAAGCCAGATCCTTATCAATAACCCCTTCTATAGACTGAAGCATCCCCTGATTATCAACATAAACAGGAATCCCCCCTCCGCCACCAGTAATCACAATACTGCCAGCACGCGCCATCCGCTCTACTAATGCCGCATTTTTAAAATCCACCGGCACCGGAGAGGGTACCACACGTCTCCACCCTCCTTCCACCTTTATTTCTTCCTTAAAAATCCAGCCATGTTCTGCTGACAATTTTTCAGCTTCTTCATGCGTATATATCTTACCAACCCGTTTGGTGGGATTTTTCAGGGCAGGATCATGTTCATCTACCACAACCTGTGAAATCATAGATACCACATGACGGGGCAAACCATATTCATGCAATATATTTCTGAGATTACGCTCAATCATATATCCAATCTGCCCCTGAGAATAGGCCACACACATATCCAGACTCATAGGAGGTAGCCCATACATTTTTACACCTGCATCATCACTCATCAGAATATTTCCAACCTGGGGACCATTTCCGTGGGTTATAATCAAATTATAGCCATCCCGGACAAGATAAATCAAATTTTCGAGTGTCTCCCGGATATTTTGATTTTGCTCCTCCATTGTACCTCTCTGATTTCCCCGAAGAATAGCATTTCCTCCCAATGCAACAACTGCTAACTTTTTATCTTCCATCTTTTTGTATTTATAAATTATTCCACAAGCATAGACTCCTTACACTCACAGACAAGGTCATTTTCTTTTCATGTTTCGAAACCTGCTCACACAAATTTAGAAAATAAAGCACTCCGAAAAATAGTAAAACAATGATTTTCAGGAATCGCAAACGTTTGATAATCAAGTGTAGGTATAATTATTCCATGGATTTTTATAATTATGCGGCGTAAAAAACGATTTTATCACAAATGAAATGATACAGCAAAAAGTAAATAATAAAAACACCGCTCTGATCAGATAACAAATGAATCATAACCCTAAAAAACAGCATCATAGCAATAAAAAAGCCGGATATTGAATCCAATCTCCGGCTTTTCAAATTTTTATTATCCTTATTATTTAGGTAAAATCACCCGGTAAGGAGCTTTGAATTTTCCAAGAGCAATATTAGTAAGCTTACTTTTCAAAATTCTCTTTTTCAAAGCAGAGAGATGATCTGTAAAAAGAATTCCTTCAAGGTGATCATATTCGTGCTGAATGATCCAAGCCTTTACACCAGCATATTCTTCTTCCAATTGTTCACCTTTTTCGTTCATATAAGCAATACGAATATTATCTTTCCTCTTCACATCTTCGTGAATTCCAGGAACACTCAAACATCCTTCATTACGGGTAACATCATTTCCCCAACGCTCAAGAATACGCGCATTGATAAATACTTTACGAAATCCCTTACAATCCGGATCGATTTCTTCAAAAGCATTCCCATCTACTGTAAAAATCCGGATATTCCGTCCTACCTGCGGAGCAGCAAGGCCAACCCCGTCTGCCTCATCCATGGTATAAAACATATCCTGGATAAACTTTTCCAAATCCGGATAGTCCATGGTAATATCTTCGGATACTTTACGCAATATGGGATGTCCATAAACAACGATTGGTAAAAACATATATTCAGTTCTATATTTAAAGTTACAATTTCAAATTTCTCTGTTGTTCCATGTACGAAGTCAAAATAATAGTTGCACTCATGGTATCAATTAATGCTTTATCCTGACGCGTCTTTCTCTTGGCTCCTCCTTCAACCAGGGCTTTATGAGCAAGTACAGAAGTGAAACGTTCATCATACATCACAATGGGTATCTCAGGAAATTTACGTTTCAAAGCTGTCAGAAAAGGCCTAATATAGGCCATACTCTCTGAGTCCTGATTATCCATTTGTTTCGGATGTCCAACAACGAATAAATCTACTTTTTCATGTGTAATGTAATCTTGCAAAAATTTAAAAATCTCATGGGATAACACAGTCTGCAATCCCGTAGCAATAATCCTGCATGGATCACTGACTGCCAAGCCAATTCTCTTTTTCCCGTAATCTATTGCTACTATCCTTCCCATTTATTTATCTACAAACACGAAAATATCTTCATTCGGATTTTTCATCAAATATTGTTCCCGGGCAAACTTTTCAAGATTATCTTTATTACTAAGAAGTTCCTTCAGCTTTCGGCTATCTTCTTCTATCTTATTCTGATAATAAGCCTTTTCTTTTTTCAATGTAGTGATCTTGCTATGTAACTGCATCTTCTCAACCAGATTATTCCGGTCAAAGAAAGCAATCCATACCAGAAAAACCAATAAAGTCACCGTATATTTATTCATAAACTTACTGAACAAAGAACGGCGTGGAGCTATATTATTATCAGTATCTTCCATCATGTTGCAAAGATAAGAAAATAAAGTAAAAGTAAAATTTGTTTTTCATCAACTTTCTTCCAACCCTGTTTCACCAACCAAAGATTTTCAAGATGCAAACCGGCCCGTAATGTGTTGATGCATTATTTATCTAATCCTGTAGAATCCCGAAATGTTTCAAGGCAAACACAATACCATTGTCGTCAACACTGCTGGTTACAAAATTGGCAACCTGCTGAACTTCCGGACGGGCATTCCCCATAGCCACCCCAATCCCTGCATACTGTAACATCGGAATATCATTCCCTCCGTCCCCAAAAGCCATACACTCCTCACTCCGAATCCCATAATATTCCAGGATCTTTTTCATGCCAACCTGCTTACTTCCTCCGGCCGGTACGATATCTGTAAATAAAGAAGTCCAACGCATAGCTTCACATCCAGGTAACTCTTCCATAATCTTTGCTTCCTGGTCCGGTTTAAAAAAAGCTATCAGCTGGAAATTTTCTTCCTTTAAAGCCTCATTAATATCCAGCTGTGGCGGTTCCGGAAAATTCAATAAACGAAAAACTTCATCAGTTAATTCATTTACATAATTAATGAACATCCCCTTTTCACGGACAAAAATGCAAGGGAAAGCTTCCGCTCCTTTTTCTAATTCGAGCAGGCGTCTGATATCCTCGAAAGGTATTGTCCGCTTATAAATAACTTTATCTTTCCCCGCATAACAACAACTTCCATTCAAAGTAATATAACCGTCAAATTCAAGCTTTCCCAGGTTATTAATTACCCTCCAATGCCGTCCTGTTGCTATAAACACTTTAATTCCCCTTCTGCGCAATTGCTGAACAGCCAACTGCGCAGAATCCGGAATCCGATGCGTTTGAAAACTAACCAAAGTACCATCAATGTCAAAAAAGACCGCTTTTATCATCTTTGCTTCAATACCTCATCATTTTATATCACTAATCTTACAAACCTCCAGGAATGAAGCCCCCCTCACATGTCCAAAGCTTCCTCCGATAACCAATATCTGATCTTCAGGACCATATCCCTTTTCCAGCAACATTTTCGGAATATCTCTCATAAATTCATCCCTTGAAGAAGGCTTAACAGAGAAATAAGACTGTACTCCATATGAAAGAGCCAATTCACGCATGACCTGTTTATCATAACAACGGGCATATACAGCAAGTCCGCCACGGAAAGCTGATAAATAACGGGCTGTACGTCCGGAAATCGTATCCACCACAATGGCCCGTATAGGCAACATCGTTGTCATCCTCACCGCAACACGGGCTAAAGCAGCTGTAATCTCATTGTTGATGCGAATCAAATTCCGGTTAGAATCAGGAGGTGTTGTTGACTCATTGGCCTCTGCAACTTTAGCCATCACCTTCACAGCTTCTAAAGGATAATCTCCATAAGCCGTCTCTCCACTCAACATAATCGCGTCAGTACCACTAAATACAGCATTAGCAATATCACTTACTTCTGCACGTGTCGGACGCGGATGATCGATCATCGTATGCAACATCTGAGTCGCAATAATAACCGGCTTTTTACTTTCAATACATTTATTGACGATCATCCGTTGAATACGCGGTATTTTTTCTGCATCAATCTCTATCGCCAGGTCCCCACGGGCAACCATCACGCCATATACATGATCAAGAATTTCATCGATATGATCCACTCCTTCCTGATTTTCTATCTTAGCAATGATTTTAATATGGCTATGATGCTCATTCAGTATCTGTTGAATTTCCAATACATCTTCCTTACTCCGTACAAAAGAATGCGCAATAAAATCCAAATTATTTTTTACTGCAAAATCTATAAAAGTCCGGTCTTTATTGCTCAAGGATTCCAAATGCATATTTACTCCCGGCACATTAATACTTTTTTTATTTTTTATTTCTCCGGGATTAGAGGCAACCAGTTCCAAACGATCTTCCTCCTTACTCCGGACAATAAATTCAACGTCTCCGTCATCTATCAGAACTTTTGCGCCCACCTGCACATCCCGGACAAAATTATCATAGGAGACATGTATCATTCTTTCCTCTTTTACTTCAGGATTACCACTCATAAAAACAATATCTCCTTTTTCAACCCTTACAGGAACTTCTATACCCGTAGTACGCACTTCAGGCCCTTTGGTATCTATCAGAAGAGCTATTTTTTCCGATACAGCCCGGACATTATTCACCACTTTCATAGCCTCATCCAAGGTCTGGTGCGCTGTGTTCAAACGCACAACATTCATTCCTGCCTCATATAACTCTTTTAAAAAACCGACCTCACATCTCTTATCCGAAATCGTAGCTACAATTTTTGTCCTTTTCATATTCATTTATTTTTCTTCCTATAGATTTATCGTTTATCTGTCAGAATAGTTCAGTTTATATCCTCAAATTATTTATTTACCAATGCCAATAAAGCCAACTCGTAAGATTTTAATCCAAACCCCATAATTACTCCCTGACAAACAGCTGTCAAATAAGATGTATGACGAAAAGTTTCACGACGAGCCGTATTAGAAATATGCACCTCAACCACCGGCGCCGTTACCGCCGAAATAGCATCTGCCAAAGCCACTGATGTATGGGTGTACGCACCTGCATTCAGGATAATCCCGTCAAACTCAAACCCCACCTCGTGTATTTTATTTATTAATTCTCCTTCTATATTCGACTGATAATAATAAATATCCACCTGAACATATTTTCTTTTCAACTGCTGCAAATAATCTGTAAAAGATTCTTTTCCATAAATTCCCGGTTCACGTACCCCTAACAAATTTAAATTAGGACCATTCAAAATTAATATTTTCATTTCTGACATTTTATTTTCCAATCTTATTCTACAAAATTAATCATTTTTCTAACTATTTCTTTGTAATATTTCAAATTTATAACCTTGTTCACAATAAATTCAATCTCATTTTACTACTTCAATACTGAATTGATTTTCAAAACATTGTCCTAATCACAATATTGATAAATTACTATAATATTGTTAAACTTCTGAAAAGGTAAATAGGATATAAAAAAAATATATACCTTTAGCCATTGGTTTAATAAAAGTGTGCTAGCACTATTAAATGTGTATTTTATAAAAACAAAAAAAAATGACTTGGGATAATGCAATTGAAAGTTACAAGACTTACTTAATTCTTGAAAAATCACTTTCTTCAAATTCGGTAGAAGCCTACCTGAATGACATCAACAAATTAGCAAAGTACTGTGCAGACAAACACAAAGTAAAAACACCAGATGAAGTAACGTATGATATCCTGAAGGATTATCTGATTTATGTGAGTGAAGTTGGCGTAACCAATCGTACACAAGCCAGATGTATTTCCAGTATCCGTTCTTTTTTCAAGTTCTTAGTATTTGACGGACAACTGGAAAACAATCCAACCCGTCTGTTGGAAGCTCCAAAGATAGGCCGAAAATTACCCAATATCCTCAGTGTTGAAGAAATTGATTCTATGCTTAATGCTGTAGAAATGTACAAACCGGAAGGCCAAAGAAACAAAGCCATCATCGAAATGCTTTATTCTTGCGGCTTGCGGGTTTCTGAACTGATCAGTATTAAATTATCCAATATCAATTTCCGGATGGGGATTGTTAAAATTGACGGAAAAGGAAATAAGGAACGTGTAATTCCATTAAGTAAAAATGCAAAAGAAGAAATTAAACGTTACCTGAAAGTTTACCGGGATTATCTGGATATTGAGAAAGGATATGAAGATGTTCTATTCCTGAATAAACGAGGTACTGCTTTATCCAGAGTTATGGTTTTCAACATCATCAAACACCTGGCTAATCGGGCAGGAATCAAAAAAAATGTATCTCCTCATACCTTCCGTCACTCTTTTGCATCGCATCTGGTAAGCGGTGGTGCGGATCTGAGAGCAGTACAGGATATGCTGGGACACGAGTCTATTTTGACAACTGAGATCTATACTCATTTGGATGATCATTATCTGAAAGATACAATTAATAAATTTCATCCGCGATCAAAAGAAAACCCAACTGATTAAATAAAAAAGAGCGTTGAAACGCTCTTTTTTTTTATCTTCGCACCATATTAAGACGCCATGGAAAATAACAAAGAAATTCTGAATAAAATCGGTAGTGGTGAACCAGAACAACTGGCCCAAGCAGTAAAAGAAATAAAGGAAAACGGAGATCTGTCTATAGCCGAGGAATTGGTGAATTTACTAGAACAAATTTCAGATCAACATCTTCTTACTGTCATAATCAACCTGTTGGCTGATATAAAAGATAATGAATTCCGGAAAATAGTCATGCGTTACATCCAAAATAATGCATCCCCTGCAACCAAAACAGCATTATTGCGCATCATTTGGGAATCGCCTTTAGATTATTCAGCTTATCTTCCGGTTTTCATGAACATTTTACAAAATGACGATTTCACTACAGCTTTCGAAGCCTCCACAGTGATTGAAAATATGGTACACAATCTGACAGAAGACCAACATCATCAATTACATCATTTTATAGCGTCTTTTCCATCAGACAAACAGTTCCTGATTGAAAATATTCATACAGAAATGGGATGCTGCGAAGAAGATTAACCTTCTTCCCACCATCTCATAACATTTTCAACCTTTTCTCCCATAGACATATCTGCCGGTAACCAATGAATATGAAATCCTTCCCGTTCCATCTTCCGGAACCAGGTCATCTGGCGTTTGGCAAACTGATGAATAGCAACATTCAATTGCCGCACCATTTCCTCATAAGTCAATTGTCCGGTCAGATACAAGGTTAAATATTTATATTCCAATCCATAATAAATCAGATCCTCTGGTTTCACACCACTAGCCAAAATCTGTTTAACTTCATCAACCATGCCACTTTCCAATCGTTCATGTAAACGTTGGGTGATTTTTTCTCTTCTTAACTCACGGCTGAGGTCTATTCCAACAATCAAAGGCTGAATTACAGGAAAAATCTTTTCTTCATGAGGATGAGTACAATAATATTCTTCTATTTCAATAGCCCGGATTGCCCGCTTACAAGTATCTATTTCCGTTGTATTATGCAATTTTTTATAAGTGGCTAATTTTTCAGCTAATTGTGTTAAACTAAATCTGGCCAGTGAACTCCGCAATTCTTCATTTACAGGGACTTCTAACAACTGATATCCCTTCAGAACAGCCTCTACATACAAACCGCTTCCTCCACATAAAACAGGGCAGACTCCCCTGTTCTTACAATCCTCCCAGACTCTGACAAAATCCCTTTGATATTCAAAAACATTATATTTATCACCAGCTTTAACGATATCAATCAGATGATATGGCACCTGATATCCATCCACATTATACTCATTCAGGTCTTTACCCGTACCAATATCCATACTCCGGTATACCTGACGGGAATCAGCACTGATAATTTCCCCCCCTAAAGCCAATGCCAACCGTACAGCCAGAGAAGTTTTCCCACTAGCTGTAGGACCAACTATACTCAGTAAATTAAACATTTTATCTTCCATTTCGTACAATAGGCAAATGTAGTGAAAATCCAGCAACAAACGACAAAGAAATAATAACCTGACAAGTCAAAAAATTCAAAAGAAAAAGATATATTTGTAGAAGATGGAATTTCTCATTTTTATTAAGGAATTCGGGAAAAAAGGAATAATTTGGGGAACAGTAATTTATTTCGGGTTATTACAAATGAATGAAACCCAATTACAAGAATATATTAAAACAATGTATCAGCAAAAACACCTATTTCTATCTGCTTTTGCTCCTGAAAGGCAAATCTCAATTTCTCATACTTCAAGTAGTATAAAAGATTCACTACACTACACCACTCAACTTTGTACAATGCGCCATCCTATCAGCAACCAGTTCATGAATAGTAACAGTAAAATACAGCTGATTCAGAGGGGAAACCTATACCGTTATATTTTCTCTGCTTATTCCTCACTGGTTAAAGCGCGTGAAAAACTGAAACAAATTAGAAAAATATATCCTCAAGCCTATATACGCGAATATCACCAAGGCAAATCAGGAGGGGCTATTGATATGAATATTGACCATATAAGAATAAAAAATCAAATTTATGATGAACGATGAAAACATTTTATTACGGGCTTTAGAGCCTGAAGACCTGGAGTACCTTTATAAATGGGAAAATGATATGGATTTATGGGATGTCAGTGATACCCTCACCCCATTCTCCCATTATACTTTAAAAAAGTACATTGAAAATTCACACGAAGATATATACACCAGTAAACAACTGCGCCTGATGATCGTGCGGCAGGAAGACAAGCAACCCATTGGCCTGATCGATCTTTACGATTTTGATCCTTACCATCAAAGGGCAGGATTAGGCATCATGATCCATAATACCGAAAATCGCAAGCAAGGCTACGCTTCTTCTGCAATCAAATTAATGCTTGATTATTGTTTTGAAACGTTAGGGCTTCATCAGGTATATAGTAGTATCCCGAGTTGTAATATTGCCAGCCTGAAGCTGTTTGAAGCAACTGGTTTTACTCAAACCGGTCACCGCAAGGAATGGCTCAAAAGGGGAAATGAATGGGAAGATGTCATCTATTTTCAACAATTAGCTTCCACCTGGAACAACAATTAATGAAAATTCGAAATCCTTTATATAAACTTTTTAGTATAACTATTGTCTCATATTTTGAGAAAAGAAATTACCCTGAAGGGGGTATTTATTAAACTAAAAATGTTTATTATGAAAAAGATTTTATTTTTGGCAACTACAGTATTGTTGTTTTTGGCTTTTAATGTGAATGCACAGCAAAGAGGTCCTCGCGAAAGGCCAACTCCTGAACAGCAGGCAACACGTATGGTTGAACGCTTAAATCAGGAATTAAAGTTAACCGACAAACAACAAACAGAATTAAAAACTTGGTTCACAGACTCTTTCAAAAAAAGAAATGAAGCATTTGAAAAAAACCGGGAAAACCGGGAAGCAATGCGTTCCCAAATGCAAAAAGACCGGGAAGAAACAGAAGCAGAACTAAAGAAAGTGCTAACAGAGGAACAGTATAAAACTTATAAAGCAAACGAAGAAAAACGTCAAAAAGAAAGACAACAAAGAGGCCAGGGCCATCAAGGGGGTAACCGGGGTGGTGGTTTTCCACGCAACTAAGCTGTAAAAGGTACTTTATAAAGTACCTTTTTTATTATTTCCTCAACAATATCTTCAGTCCGTATATATGCTAAAACATGATTTTTTCTTATCTTTAGAGTATTAAAAATGACTGCATGACTGAATATAATTTCCAACAATATGAAAATGTCATTGTCTGTGGAGATATTCATGGGCATCTGGAAGTTATCTACGGAAATCCTTTTGCAGAAAACACCTTGTTTATTGTTGCCGGCGATTGCGGATTTGGATTTTGCGAAACAAACTATTACCATTACCTGTATAATTCTAAAATCAATCGCAGCTTAGGCAAAAAAGGAAATGCAGTATTATTTATCCGGGGAAATCACGACGATCCTGCTATTTTTGACGGAAATACTTTTAATAAGAAACGTGCCATCTGCATTCCTGACTATTCCGTAGTCAAAACAGCACTCCACAATATTCTTTGCGTAGGCGGAGCTATCAGTATAGACCGCTCCTGGAGAAAAGAACAAATGCAATTTAAAGTACAACCTCTTTATTGGGAAAAAGAACCTCCTATTTTTAATCTGGCCAAAATAACTGAAATCACCCAATCAGGCCTGAAATTAGATTCAGTGATCACCCATACCTGCCCTTCATTCTGCCCTCCCTATTCCAAAGACGGAATAGATAATTGGTTGCAATTGGATCAAGAACTAGCACAGGATATTGAAAATGAACGCCAACAGATGGACGATTTATGGCATGAACTAAAGACACAAAAGCATCCGATAAAACAATGGTGGTACGGACATTTTCACCGAAGCGCATGGCTTGATTATGAAGGATGCTACTTTAGATTATTAGATATCAACGAAATGGACTACCTGAAAAAATATTAATTCCTCTTTTCTCCTGTTATGATTTCATATTGTTTCAACAAATCCTCTCCTCTCTGGATCTCCGGAAGTGAATATTGCTGTAAATCAAACAGAGGAAAAGAAGGAATCGCAATATTATTCTCACGACAATAATCTATAGTAGCTAAAATCAGCTGAAAACTATAAAATAAACGATTAAAATGAAAAGTCGTAATAAAATCTTCCAATTTCTGCTCCGGCCATTTATTCATACGCAATACATACATAAAGATAAAAACCTGGACACAATCTGTTTTATATTCCAAACTTGTAAAAAAATCTGGTATTCTCCAAAATTTGACCAACAACTCAGGTAACTGATCTGTAGTTATATCCAAATGCGCCTGGATATAGTCAAAACTCCACAAAATCATTTTATATTCAGAAGAAGTAAATTCCATAGTCATAAATACAATATTAGTAAATGTTATTTTTCAATAACTTAAACCATTTTTGTTAAGTATGTTGACAAATAATTATTTTTCGATAAAGTTATAGTTAATTCTTTTTCCTACCAATAATTAGTAAAACAAATTCAAAGTCTCATTAACGACTAAGAAAAGATAGAATATAAATAATTAATAATCAAATAATTATATATTCAAAATCAATCATTCCATTTAAACCTGTTATCCGATTTAATTTTCCTTCAGAACACATAAACAGCTGAAATACAATTACTGCAAAAAAATTACATATTCTACAAAAAAATAAATCAAAAACAATAATAATAAATACAAAATGATTTGCAAATTTCAAATTTTCGGAAATAACCCCAACGATCCCGTCTACCTCATTATCTAAGCTACCAAGGAGCTGTAAAGGCATTAACCTTCTATTTGGGGAACAGAACCACGATATAGAATAACGGATATAAAATCCCCGTCACTACAAGCAGGTACCCCTATCCCTTAGTAAAAGTGCTTAGACACTACAAATATACAAACAATTCTATTAACGCCTCAATTTATTGCAATTTTATAATAAATACATCCAATTTTATACTATACTATTTTGCTTCATTTTATTACTGCTCTTACAATCCATCATCCGTTTTTGATTCAAGAAAAGGCCATAGAAGCAATAGCAAATCAGTACAATAACTCCAAATGCGACTATTTAAAACTAAATTACCATCTTAACTTAGTTTTTAACGTAGCATAAATTGTTTCTAAAAATTTTTACTTACTTTTGTATATCAGGAGTGGTTAGATTGCAAAGTGCAAAATCATATCATTTTATCATACTAACAATTTTACAGTAAAAAACATGAACAAAGTCATTGGTAATTTTAAACAGAAGAAAGCTATCATACTGGCATTTCTTGTACCTTTGATGTTTTCAGGTTCACCTGCCCAAGCCGTGAATCGTCCGGAAAACATTGGAGAAGTTACACAACAGCATCTCCCAATCATCAGTGCAAAAAAAATTAATCCTACTACGATTCAAGTTCATCTGTCTAACAATCAAATGATGACATTTGATTTCTACGGAGAGAACATTTTCAGATTATTTCAGGATAATAAGGGAGGAATTCTGAGAGATCCGGAAGCCCGTCCTGCGGCTAAAATCTTAGTAGATCAGCCCAGAAAAGAAGTTTCCAGACTGGACCTTTCCGAAAACAATGACCTGATCACAATCAAAACCGATAAAATTGAAATTCAACTAAATAAAAAAACGACTTTATTAAAAGTCATTAACACTACAACTAATGCGGTAGCTTTTGAGATGACCAAACCGATCTCTTTCACCGAAAAGGAAGTAACCCTGACCTTAAAAGAAAATCCGCAAGAATATTTCTATGGCGGCGGAGTTCAAAACGGACGTTTTTCACACAAAGGCAAATTGATCTCTATAGAAAATCAGAATAGTTGGACAGATGGTGGAGTAGCTTCTCCAACTCCCTATTATTGGTCGACTAATGGTTATGGCATGATGTGGTATACTTTCAAAAAAGGAAAATACGATTTCGGTGCAGAAACACAAGGAACTGTAAAATTATTCCATGAGACAGATTACCTCGATGTATTTTTTATGATTAACAATGGTGTAGTCGCTCTCTTAAATGACTTCTATCAATTGACAGGGCATCCTGTATTATTACCCAAGTTCGGTTTTTATGAAGGCCATCTGAATGCCTATAACCGGGACTATTGGCAAGAAAACGAAAACGGTATCCTTTTCGAAGACGGTAAACGGTATAAAGAAAGTCAGAAAGATAATGGAGGTGTCAAAGAATCTTTGAATGGAGAAAAAAATAACTATCAATTCTCAGCACGGGCTGTCATCGACCGATACAAAAATCATGATATGCCTTTAGGCTGGCTTCTGCCTAATGACGGATATGGGGCAGGATACGGACAGACAGAAACATTGGATGGAAATATTCAGAACTTGAAAAACTTAGCTGATTATGCCAATAAAAATGGTGTTGAAATTGGTTTATGGACCCAATCTGACCTTCATCCGAAAGAAGGAGTTAGCGCCCTTCTGCAACGGGATATCGTAAAAGAAGTCAGAGATGCAGGTGTACGTGTGTTAAAAACTGACGTAGCCTGGGTGGGAGCAGGCTATTCATTCGGATTGAATGGTGTTGCTGATGTCGCCCACATTATGCCTTACTATGGAAATAACAGCCGTCCCTTTATCATCTCCCTGGATGGCTGGGCAGGAACTCAACGGTATGCAAGTATCTGGTCCGGAGACCAAACCGGCGGTGTATGGGAATATATCCGTTTCCACATTCCGACTTATATCGGTTCTGGTTTATCAGGCCAGCCCAATATCACCTCCGATATGGATGGAATCTTTGGAGGAAAAAATCCGATCATAAATACCCGGGACTTTCAATGGAAAACCTTCACACCGATGCAATTAAATATGGATGGTTGGGGCTCCAATGAAAAATATCCGCATGCATTAGGTGAACCAGCAACTTCTATTAACCGTTGGTACTTAAAGCTAAAATCTGAATTAATTCCTTATACTTATAGTATTGCCAAAACAGCTGTCGATGGAATGCCTATTATAAGAGCAATGTTCCTGGAATCAGCAAATCCCTATACATTGGGTAAAGCAACTCAATACCAATTCATGTATGGTCCTTATTTCCTGGTTGCACCTGTTTATCAAGCCACACAGGCCGACGAAAAAGGGAATGATATCCGGAATGGCATTTATTTACCCGAAGGTAGTTGGATTGATTATTTTACCGGAGACAAATATGACGGAAATTGTATCCTCAACAATTTTGCAGCACCAACCTGGAAATTACCTGTTTTCGTAAAAAATGGGGCAATCATCCCAATGACCAATCCGAACAATAATATTTCTGAAATTGATCCTAATTTACGAATTTACGAAATTTATCCATATCATCACAGTACATTTACAGAATACGACGACGACGGGAAAACTGAAGCCTATAAATTAGGAAAAGGTGTAACCACAATGATCGAATCCAATGTTGATGCCAAAAACAATGTCCTCATCACAATCAAACCGGCTCAGGGTGATTTTGACGGTTTTGTAAAAGAAAAAGCAACAGAATTCAGGGTGAATGTCACAGCTAAACCGAAAAAGATAGCAGCAAAAATTGGAAAGAATAAGCTAAAATTAACAGAAGTAAATTCTATGGATGAATTCCAGCAAAAAGAAAATGTTTATTTCTATGATGCTGCTCCTAATCTGAATAAATATGCAACTAAAGGTAGTGAATTTGAAAAAGAAATCATCACTAAAAATCCTCAATTGTTGGTAAAACTGGCTTCTTCAGATATCACAGCCAATACCACAACACTGAATATTGAAGGATTTGTATTCGAACCAGCAAATAAATACCGGGTCACTTCAGGTACATTGACTGCTCCCAAGGCACAAATTACCGACACCAATACACAGGCTTACACCTTAAAACCGACCTGGGATAAAGTCGCTAATGCTGATTTCTATGAAATATCATTCAATGATATGCTTTATACAACCATCAAGAATACCGAATTGTTATTTGAAGACTTAAAGGCCGAAACCCCGTATTCCTTCAAAATCCGTTCTGTCAATAAAGATGGCTATTCTGACTGGGCAGCATTTCATGCCACTACCAAATCTAATCCGCTTGAATTTGCCCTTCAAGGTATCATTGGTGAAACAACAGCTGAAAACCAGGGAGGACAAAAAATCAATAAATTGTTCGACTACGATGAAAACAATACCTGGCATACAAAATATGGAGTCAATTCAGTACCATTCGAATTAACAATGGATTTAAGAACCATTAACCAACTGGATAAATTCCACTATTTGCCACGTACAGATGCAGGAAACGGAACTATCCTGAAAGGAACTGTTTACTATAGTATGGATAAAGAAAACTGGATTGAAGCCGGCACTTTCGACTGGGCAAGAGATAACGAAGTGAAAGTATTCACTTTTGCTAATCATCCTACAGCCCGGTACATCAAACTCAGCGTCACCTCAGCTCTTGGAGGTTATGGCTCAGGCAGAGAGTTATATGTATTCAAAGTTCCGGGAACTGAAAGCTATCTACCAGGAGATATCAACAACGACCGTTTGATTGACATGAACGACTTTACCTCCTACATGAATTACACCGGACTCCGTCAGGGAGATGCTGATTTTGAAGGGTATGTAAGCAATGGAGATATCAACCGGAATGGGCTTATCGACGCATATGATATTTCAGTTGTCGCAACCCGCCTCAGAGGAGGAATAGATAAAAAGAAAGTAGAAAAAGTAGCTGGAACAATTAAAATAAGTACAGCTAAACAAAACTACAATAAGGATGAGATTATCGAAATCCGGGTTAAAGGAAACGACTTACGCTCCGTAAATGCAATTAGTTTTGCCCTTCCTTACAATCAACAAGACTATGAATTTATTGGTGTAGAGTTACAAAACATGCAGGAGATGGAGAATCTGACAAACGACCGTCTTCATACGAATGGTGTGAAAGCTTTATATCCGACTTTTGTAAATATTGGAAATAAAGAATCTCTGGAAGGTAATCCGGACTTGTTTATTTTGAAATTTAAAGCAAAACACAAACTTAAATTCGACTTGAAAGCACAGGATGGCATTTTAGTCGACAAAAACTTGAGTACTCAAAAATTCTGAAAGACTAAAATTCAAAAAACACCCCGGGGCACTTGCTCCGGGGTGTTTCATATATAAAAAATAATAATGGATAATATCCTTTTAGACAACTATTCTAATTTAATCTACGGGAACCATCACTAATTGTCACCGGATATACTTTAGGTTCTTTCCCAAACTTCGCCTTATAGCGCTTAATTGCAGTTTCAATGAATGAATCATAATAAGCATCCTTTACAAGATTTATGGTACATCCGCCGAAACCGCCACCCATAATCCGGGAACCAGTTACACCACATTCTTTAGCAACTTCATTCAAAAAATCCAACTCCTCTGTGCTCACCTCATAAAGCTTACTCATACCACGATGAGTGGCATATATATTCTTTCCAACGGTCTCATAATCTCCCCGCTTTAATGCTTCACAAGTATCTGCCAGCCTTGCATTTTCCTGGATTGCATAAGTAGCACGCATATAATCCTCCCCGCTGATACAGTCTTTCACCTCTTCCAACATTTCCAGACTGGCATCTCCAAGTAACTTCACTTTAGGGTGATTTACGGCAATAGCTTTGGCCGCTCTCTCACAAGATTGCCGTCTCTTATTGTAAGGAGAATCCACTAATTCATGCTTAGTAACAGAATCTATCAATACCAGTTTATACCCCCGTGGGTTAAAAGGAATATATTCATATTCCATTGTACTACAATCCAACCGTATCAGATTCCCTTCTTTACCGAAAACAGACGCAAATTGATCCATAATACCACAATTTACTCCGCAATAATTATGCTCAGTTTTCTGTCCAACCAATACCAATTCTTTTTTGTCCAAACCAGCATTGAAAATTTCATTCAAAGCAAAAGCAAAAGCACTTTCCAAGGCAGCAGACGAAGAAAGGCCGGCACCCAAAGGTACATTCCCCGAAAAAACAGTATCAAAACCTTCAATCTTAGCTCCCCGCTTCTGCATTTCACGGCATACGCCAAAAATGTAATGTGCCCATGTCTCAACTGGTTTATCTTCCTCCTGCAACCCAAATTCGGTATAGGCTTTCAGATCCACCGAGTATGCACGTACCTTTTCCGTCCCATTAGGCTTAATCTCAGTCAGAATTCCTTTATCAATAGCCCCCGGCAGTACATAACCTCCATTATAATCTGTATGTTCACCAATCAGATTAATACGCCCCGGAGAAAAAAATAACATCCCCTCTGTGCCAAATTTTTCTTTGAATAGAGTTCTTACAATAGTGGTATCCATAATGTCTTTCAAATTTATTAATTATATAAATTATTTACCCTGAATATTGAAAATAAACCGCCTTCACCGTTCATATCAACTCTTCTATTTAAAATAAAACCGCAATTTATGTAAAAAAAGCAGAAAACAAAAATATACAGAGGCCGGCATTCTCATGCCACGCATACTAAAAAAGACCCCTGAAAGCCTTTTTTCCGACTTTCAGGGGTCGCTTCCATCTACCAATGACAATCATCCTGCCCGGACAGCACTACCGGTATCATTTCAGGATATCAAGCAAAGCATTGTAATGATTGACAGCATGCTTGTCCGTCCTGTCACGTCCCTGCTCTATATAATCTTTCACATCTTTCTTCATCCCTTCCGGAATAAGCGGCCAGAAACGCTTCCACACCAGATCCAGGTTCATCCTGCCGAAATTGTAATCCAGATGTGCTACTTTCTGAGTGTAAATCTTGAAAATACCTTCCCAGTCTTTATC